>JAIOHV010000230.1 GCA_019912885.1 bacterium | reverse complement strand
CGCTGCACGCCGCGCTCGTGCCGCTTCGCGCCGGCGGAGCGACGACCCTCATCGCGCACGGACTCGTCTCGGCCGGCGCGCCGCCGCATGCGCTTGCGCGCGAGCCCGCGACGCGCGAGGGCGCCTTTTTCGCGACGGACGCCGCGCCGCTTGTCGCCGATCTCGCGCCGGAATTGTCCCGCGTCGCCCGGCGGCGCAACTGCGTTTCGGGTGGTATCTCGAAACGCTCGACGCCGCGTTTCTTGCCGCCGGCGACGATGCATTCGACGGCCGCTTCTCGCTTTCGAGCCGCGTCGTTGAATCGACGCGCCGCCTCGATCCGTTTTCCGACGCGGTGGCCGAGTCCATCGCGCGCGTTGCCGCGGATGCCGCGCTCTCGGGCGCATCGCTTTTAGTGATCTCCGGCCTGACGCTCGCGCCCGAACAGGGATTCTCGGCAAGCGCGCGCGAGGCGTTCGCATCGCCGGCGAACGCAAGCGCCGACCCCGCCTCAATGTTCGGCGCGACCATCGTCGAGGACGGGGCCGCCACGCCCGAGCGCCTCGAGCCCTACGCGGCGTACGCCGAGCACAAGGCCGCGCGCCTTGCTGAAATCGTCCGGCGCGCGGTCGAGGCGGCGAAAAAGGCCAACGCCGGCGTACGGGTTTTCGTCGAAGTGCCCGCGATGGCCGTTCTCGATCCGGCGGACGGACTGGCGCGATTTGGCGTCGACGCCGAGGCGATGCTCGCCGCCGGCGCGGATGGCCTTTTCATCCGCGCGACGTGGCGCCCGGCGTCGCCCGAGGCCGTGCCCGACGGGGAAAAGACGGAGTGGCTTTCCGGTCTCGCGGCGCGCGCGCTCGAACTTGCGCCGGACCCGAAGGACATCGTCATCGCGATCCCCGTCGCCGATGCGCGAACGCGCAAGCCGTATCCGGACTGGGAGGTGCGCCGCGCCATCGACGCCGCGCTCGGCGGCGTGCCGTGCGGCGTCGCCCTCTTTCCTCTTGTTTCCGACATTCCTTATAATCGCGTGTTCGCCCCGATCGCAAAAACACGCCAACCGGAATCGCCATGAAGAACATCGCCGCCCTTGTCCTTGTCCTGTTGCTGACCGTTGCCGCCGCCGCGTGCGCGCCAAGCGCCGCGAGCGACGACTCCAACGAAATTCTCGTCGTTTTTTCCGGCGATGTCGTCGGCGAATACACGACTTGCGGATGCAAGAACAATCCCGCGGGCGGCCTCAGCAAGCGCGCCGCCTTCATCGAAACGCAGCGCCGCGCGCACAAGGACGTGCTCGTGTTCGACCTCGGCAACCAGTTTCACGCCGAGCCGCAAATCCACGACAAGCTCGTCGATCAGGAAACCGCGCGCGCACGCCTTTTCGTGCGCGCGCTCAATCACATGAAAACAACGGCCGCCGTGCCCGGCCCGCTGGATTTCGCGCTCGGCGCGGGCGCGTTCCGGGAATTCGCCGCGGACATGCAATACCCCATGCTCGCGGCCAACATGACAGACGCGCAAACGGGCAAGGCGCTGTTCCCCGCCTGGCGCGTCGTTTCCGCGGGCGGGAAAAAGGTCGGCATCGTCGGCGTGGCGAGCCCGGAGTTTGCCTGGCGCGGCAAGGAAATCGCGCACGACGGCGTCCGCATCGATCCGCTGAAACCCGCGGTCGAGCGCGCCGTCAAGGATGCGAAGGCCGAGGCGGATATCGTCATCGTGCTTGCCAACGTGACCAACGACGAACTCGATGATGTCGCCAAGGCCGCCAAGGGCGCCTCGTTCATCTTCGCGGGCGCGGGGGCGCGCCGCTTCACGCGCGATGTCGAGCGCCGGGAGGGTATCCCCGTCTTCCAGATCCCGCCGCGCGGCCGCGAGGCCGGCCTGGTCACGCTTTCGGTCAGCGGCAACGACAACAATTTCGAGGATCGCACGGAGGCCGCGAAGATCGACCAGCGCCTCGAGAATTACCGCGCCGTGCTCGCGCGCATGGAGCAGCAGGCCGGCGAGCAGGGCATCGACGCGTATTACAAGGAAAGCCCCGCCGCCATCGACCGCTACCGCGACATCAAGGAAAAAATCGCCGACGAGGAAGCGCGCCGCGAAAAGCTCGGGGGCGCCGGATCGTGGTTCGAATTCCGCATGGTCACGCTCGGGCGCAACGTCTCCGACGACATGCAGATCCAGGGTTGGACGACGAAGTTCGAGGACGACTTCGGGCTTTCAAACGTACCGTGACGCGAGCGTGGGATGAATCGCATTTTTACCGCCAAGGCGCGAAGGAAACGCAAAGAACGCAAAGGAATACTTTTTTTGGCGTCTTTGCGGGCTTCGCGCTTCTTTGCGTCTTCGCGGTAAAATTTCATGCTTCGCCTCGCCCCCACTAGCCCATGAGTTACAAAAAGGTCGAGGCCTTTCGCGAGCGCGTCGGCGATCTCGAGCGCCGGCGGGGCGGCGAGAAACGTGCGTTCACCGACGAGCAATACGCATCCGCCGCGCGCGTGCTCGCGAACTACGGCATCAAGGGCCTCATCCGGCGCGCCGACGCAACCGAGGCGATCGTCTCGATTCCGCGCAAACTCGCCGCGGCGGCGGGCGATCTCGTGCACGCCGACGAGGCGCGCGTCACCGACATCCTGCCGCGCGGCAAGGTGCTGGCCCGCGCGGATGCCCGCCGCGCGCATGTGATGGCGGCGAACGTCGATCGCGTGCTGCTCATCCAGTCCGCGTCGCTGCCGGCATTTTCGGAAGGGCTCACCGACCGCTATCTCGTTTACGCGCGCATCATGAACGTGCCGCTCGTCCTCGTGCTCAACAAAATGGACGAAGCCGATGCGGCGTCGGTCGATCGCGCCCTCGCCTTTCGCGAAACCGGCGTCGATGTGCATCTCGTATCCGCCAAGACCGGCGACGGCGTCGACGCGATCGCGCGGATCGCGACGCACGGCGTCAGCGTTTTCACGGGTCATTCGGGCGTCGGCAAATCGCACCTGCTGTCCGCGTTGCTGCCCGGGGAGGACTTGAAAGTCGGCCGGCTCAATCTCGCCGTGGGCAAGGGCCGCCAGACGACGACCGTCGCGCGCGCGTATCCGTTTCGCGAGGGATTGGTGATCGACACGCCGGGCGTGCGCGAGTTTCAGTTTGTCGGCGCGACGCCCGGCGACGTGACGCGCGCGTTCCCCGACATCGCCATGCTTTCCGCGCGCTGCAAGTTCCGGGACTGCCGGCACGAAACCGAACCCGGCTGCGCGGTCAAGCAGGCGGTGAAGCTTGGCGAACTTTCCGCCGCGCGCCTCGCGTCGTTCGCGCGCATTCTCGAATCGCTCGACGCAACGGACTAAAAGCCTCATTGCCCGCGCGCGTTTCGTCCGGTTCGGCGGACGATCAGCGCGCGCGTTTTTTTGCGGGCGTCTTCTCCTTCGCGCCCGCTTTTGCCTTCGCGCCCGTCTTTTTGCTCGACGGCTTCGGCGCGGCGGGTTTGGCCTTGGCCGCGGCCGGGATCTTCGCGGCGGGCATGGTCTTTTTTACCTTCGCGGCCCTGCTTGCGAGATATTGCTCGGCAATCTTGCGCTCGGGCGCGGGGTTCAGATCGAGCAATTCCTCGTGCACGAACACGCCGTTGTGCTGGACGAGCACGCCGTCGAAGAACATGTCGCCGTCGCCGGTCAGGATTTTCACCATGTCCCAGTGGATCGACGAGCGGTTGCCGTTGTCGGCTTCGTTGTATGCGCGGCCGGGCGTGATGTGCACGGAGCCGTAAATCTTCTCGTCGAACAGGATGTTACGCATCGGCCGGCGGATCTTCGGGTTCGTGCCGACGGCGAACTCGCCGAGGTAGCGCGCGCCTTCGTCCGTGTCGAAAACCTCGTTCAACTCCGCGGTCTTGCCGGCGCACGTCGCGTCCACGATTTTGCCGTTCTTGAAGGTGAGCTTCACGTTCGCGAACTCGCGGCCCTGATAGATCGACGGCGTGTTGAACGTCACGTAGCCGTTGGCCGAATCGCGCACCGGCGCGGTGAAGCACTCACCGTCGGGGATGTTGCGGTCGCCGAAGCACGAGATCGTCGGGATGTTCTTGATCGAAAGCGTGATGTCCGTATCCGACGCCACGATGCGCACCTTGTCCGTGACGTTCATCAGGCGCGCGAGCCGGGCCTGATGGCGCTGCAACTCCTCGTAGTCGTATAGAACCGCGCCGAAGTAGAAGTCCTCGAACTCCGTCTTGCTCATGCCCGCTTCCTGGGCGAAGCCGTGCGTCGGGAAGATGGTGACGACCCACCGCGTGTTGTCCACGCGCTCGTTCAGGATCGGCGCGAGAACGCGCTGCCGCGCGGCAAGCGCCTTCTGGTTCGCGTTCGCGAAGACCATCGAGTTTTCCGCCGCGCGCACCGCGAAATAGCAGTCCACCTGCTTCATCAGGTCGAGTTTGTGTTGCGGGAAATAGGCGATCTGCTCTTTCGTCGCGCCGTCGTAGAAATCCTTCTGCATTTCGACGTCCAGGTATTCGTAGTCGAACATCGCCGCGCCGCGCGAAAGGCACGCGCGCTGCAATTCGCGCAGGAGCGGAAGCGACTCGGCGCCGATCGCCGTCGCGAAGCAGATGTCGTTTTTCTTCACGCGCGCCGAATAATCGACGAGCAACTCGGCAAGCTTGCGAACGCGCGGATCGAGCATGGAAAACCCCCCGGGGAAAATGACGAGCGCACGCTAGGAAATGGCGCGGTGCGCGTCAACGCAGGCAGGAATCTGGAAGGAACAAATCGTAAAACGACGGTGCACAGTGGACACGGCGGAAATGTCGGTCCCGTCCATAAAGTCCATGGTGTCCATTCGGTCCGGCCGTTCGACTAGCCGCCAGCCAGCGCCCCTTCCGCAGCCTTGGCGATCGCGTCGATCTCCGCGTCGCCATGTGCGGCGGAGATGAACGCCGCCTCATACGCGCTCGGCGGCAGGTACACGCCCGCGTCGAGCATCGCGTGGAAAACACGGCCGAAACGCACCGCGTCGGATGTCTTCGCGCTCGCCAGGTCCGTGACCGGCCCCTCGCAGAAAAACAGGGTGATCATCGAGCCGACGCGGTTGACCGTCGCGGCCACGCCGTTTCGGTTCGCCGCCTCGATGAGTCCCGCCTCAAGCCGCGCTCCCGCGTGCTCCAGTTTTTCGTACACATCCGGCGACAGGCGCGTCAGCGTTGCCAGGCCCGCCGCCATCGCGAGCGGATTGCCGGACAGCGTACCCGCCTGATAGACCGGGCCAAGCGGGCTGACGCGATCCATGAGATCCGCGCTCGCGGCATACGCGCCGACGGGCATGCCGCCGCCGATGATCTTGCCGAGCACGGTGATGTCCGGGCGAACGCCGAACCGCTCCTGCGCGCCGCCGCGCGCGACGCGAAAGCCCGTCATCACCTCGTCGAACACGAGAAGCGCGCCATGCTCGACGCACACCTCGCGTAGCCCTTCGAGAAAGCCCTCGGCCGGCGGAACCACGCCCATGTTTCCGGCGACCGGCTCGACGATGATCGCCGCAACGTGACCGCGATTCGCAGCCAGCAGCTTTTTCACCTCGTCGAGATCGTTGTATGGCGCGGTGAGCGTATCCCTCGCGACGCCCTCCGGCACGCCGGCCGAATCCGGTACGCCGAACGTCAGCGCGCCGGAGCCCGCCGCGATCAGAAACGCGTCCGCGTGTCCGTGATAGCAGCCCGCGAACTTGATGATCTTCGCGCGCCCGGTCGCGCCGCGCGCCAGGCGGATCGCGGCCATCGCCGCTTCCGTTCCTGAATTGACGAAACGAACCTTCTCGGCGGACGGGATTCGCGCGACGACCTCCTCGCCCAGGCGATGCTCCATCTCGTGACACGCGCCGAACGACAGGCCGGATTTGGCGGCGTCGATCACCGCCGCAATCACATCCGGTTGCGCGTGGCCGAGGATGAGCGGGCCCCAGCCGCCGACAAGGTCGATGTAGTCGTTGCCGTCCACGTCCGTCATCCGCGCACCCTTGCCCGACGCGATGAAGGCGGGCGTGCCGCCGACGGAGCGAAATGCGCGGACGGGCGAATCCACGCCGCCAACCAGCACACGGCCCGCGCGTTCGAAAAGGCGTTCCGACGATGGGCGAATCATGATTCTTTCCTCCCAAATCAACAGGCGGCGAGCGACACCGCACGCGCCCGGCGACGAGCCTCGGGCATCATGGACGGAACGACGCGACGGACAAAATGGACAAGACAAACCTCTGACAATCAAGACCAGCGCGCCAAATGACCGGGCGATCGATTTCCTCTCCCCTATTTCCTGTTTCCTGTTTCCTATTTACTACTTCCTACTCTCCGCTTCCTCCTCCAGCAGCGGCACCGTCAGATAACGCACGCCGCACGGCATGCTGACGTAGAGTTGGCGCGTCAATTCACAATACACCATGTCGCGGATCGGCCGGCCGACGGGATACGGGCCGAGCATTCGATCGCTTTTCGTGTCGTACACCGCGACGCTTCCACGCCAGGGGCTCGCGGCAAAGACGTAGCGCCCGGACGCATCGACGCGCACGATGCCCACGCCGCGCATGACCGGCAGGGAGCGCCGGTACTTGAGCGTCACCGCGTCGAAGACGTCGACGGTCCCGCCAATCGGCCGCCCGATGAAGAGCGTCAGGCCGTCGGACGAAACGGCGACACCCGCGGAAGAGACGCCCGTCGGAATCTTGCGCAGCGGCGCGAGCGTCGCCAGGTCCACCTCCACCGCGCTGACGCCGAACAGATCCGTGACGTAGGCGCGCTCGATGAGATTGTTGATCGCCATGCCCGAGGGACGGCGCGCGATCTCCTCGACATCGCGCCCGGCTTTCGGGAATAGCAGCGACCGGCCCTCGGCGCAAAGGATGACGAAGTTCTGCCGGATGGGATCCCACCCCACCGACACCGCGCGTCCGCAGCCGCCGGCCCATTCCATCGACGCGGTTTCGATCTCGTGAAATTCGCGGATGTCGAATCGAATGGCCCGCCGCGTGAGAGACTCGCCGCCCGATCCGAGGGCGGCGGCGCCAAGTCCGGCAAGAACGCTGCGCTCGGGTTTGGCGCTTGTGGCGCATACGATCGCGTCGCCCTCCGGCGATGCCGCGAGCGCGAACGACGGCGCGTCGCTCGCCACCGGGACGCGACTTTCGGGGGTCACGTTTTCGATCGTTCCGCTGCGTGGATGCGTGACATATAGATCGCGCCGCATGCCGCAAGCGATCGCATGCGGCAGGCCGCCCTCGACAAGTTCGCCGCCAAAGCGATAGATCGCGGCCGTCTTGAGGTCGCAGTCTCCCGCGTTGGATGGGGATTCGCCGATCACGAATCCCCACGCGGAGCCGACGGCGGTGACGAGCAAGACGGCGAAAATCGTTTTGCCCCAGGTACGGATGAGAAACAGCGTCGCGACACCGACGGCGATCGACACGCCGGCGCCCACAAACGCGAGGCTGCCGAGCGACAGCGCCCCGAGAAGCGAGATCGGGGCAAAGAGCAGCGAGACCAGAAGCAAAGGCGGAAGCAGGATGCTGGCGCCGCGCCGCGCGAGGAGCTTCCACGCGGCGCCGACGACGATCGCGCCGCCGATGAGGGGGCGGGCGATCGATCCTCCCGGCAGGCCGACGTGCCCGGCGAGCGGCAGATAAGCCGCGGCGACAAGGAGCAGGAACGCCCCCTCCACCGCCGAATGCACAATGGGCTTTCGGCCCAGGGGATGTCCGCCGATCCGCCGCGCCATGGGGATTGAGGATAGATCGGTTCCCGGCAAAAAGTCGAACCGTCCGCCAAAAACGCGCGCCGGCTCTCCGGCCGCTTTATCCCCGCGCCCCGTGCGTCTAATCTGCCGGGCGCCATGCCGCTTGCCTCACCCGGAATCCACCTGGACCGCTACACGCGCGGCCGCCAGACCGAGCCCGTCGCGGCCGACGCCCTCATTCGCCTGCTGTACGAAAACGGCGCCGCGGGGCGCGGCGCGGCGCGCCTTTTCGCGTGCGCCTCTGTTTCGCGGCTGCTCGCGTATTGGACGTTCGGCGCGCCCTGGGCGCGCGGGCGCGTCGCGGAATTCGCGCGCGAAAACGCCATCGACCTTACTGGCGTGCTCGGTGATCCCGCCTCGTTCGCCTCGCGAACGGACCTTTTTTTGCGCCGGCTGGACTACGAAAACGCGCGGCCGATGCCGGCGGAAAACGTCGTCGTGTCGCCGGCGGATTCCAAGGTCATCGGCGGCGATCTCGATCGCGGCGTTAAGGCCAAGGGCGTTTTTTTCACCGCCGCCGGACTTCTCGGGGCGCGCACCCGTCCCGCCGCGAGTGAGTCGGCGCGCCGCGTTGCCGATTGGGCCGCGCGCTTCGAGGGCGGCACGTTTTTCGTGTTTCGCCTCGCGCCGCCGGATTATCACTGGTTCCACGCGCCCGTCGCCGGGCGCGTCGCCGCGGCATACGGCGTCGCGGGCCGCTACCACAGCGTCAACCCCCGCGCGGTGCGGGCGCGGCCGGGCCTGCTTGCCGAAAACGCGCGCCACGTGACCCTGATCGACACGGACGCCGGCGGCGGCACGGGCGTGGGCCTCGTGGCCGTCGTGCCCGTCGCGGCGCTTGTCATCGGCAAGATCGTGATGCGCTATTCGCCGCGTGGTTACGACGAGGCGCAATCGGTCGCCGAGGGGCTTTTCATCGAACGCGGCAAGCCGATGGGATACTTCGCGCCCGGCAGCTCCACCGTCGTCGCGTTGTTCGAACGCGGGCGCGTGACCGCGTGTCCGGACATCGTCGATCTGCAATATCGCGACGCGGGTGCGGCGGTGTACGGGCCTCAGATGACGGGCCGGCCGATCGCGGAGGTGAAGCTCGACGCGCGCGACGTCATCGCCTTTCCCGGCGAAGACGCCGCCCCGGATCGCTACGATATCGGGCGGCGCATGACGGCGTATCGCGACGGCGACATGTGGCGGGTCGAAACGCGCGGGTAGGAATTGATGGAGCCTTCGGGATGTCGGGGCCGCAATCGAAGCATTCGCGAATGCGAAGTGCGCGGTCGGTTTCGCGCCGGGACGAACGCGATTTTTGCCGGGGCGGTATCGACCGCGCACTTCGTCGCCCCGCTCGGGGCGGGGCGACTTCGTTTGCGGACCCGACTTCGCCAATTCGGATCGGGATGGCGTTTCCGTCCCGATCCTCAGGCCCCGCCTAGAAAACCTCGGACGCCGGAAAGAAGAACTGAATCTCGCGAGCCGCGTTTTCGGCGCTGTCCGATCCATGCACGGCGTTTTTGGTGAACGACTCCGCGTAGAGCTTGCGGATCGTGCCCTCGTCGGCCTTCTCCGGGTTCGTCGCGCCCATCAGCGTGCGCCAGTCCGCGATGGCGTTGTCCTTTTCAAGCACGAACGCGACGCACGCGCCTTCGCTCATGTATTGCGTCAACTCGTCGTAAAACGGCTTGCCGCGATGCACGTCGTAGAACGCCTGCGCGGTGGCATGAGGCATCCGCAGCATGCGCAGCGCGCGGATCGAAAAGCCCCGCTCGGTCGCGAGCGCGAGGATTTTCCCGACGTAATTGTTGGCAACGGCATCCGGTTTCGCGATGCCGAGGGTTTGCTCTATCGCCATGTCCGACTCCTTCAAATTCCGTGGATCGCACGGGGCGCGGATCGGCCCCGGCGCGGGCGGTTTATAGGCGGATTGGCGCGGGAAGGCAACGGGCTACCGAGGAGAGAGAAAAGAGGAACGAGCAAAGAGGACGGAACGCGCCGCGCGAATATTGGCCCGTGCTCCGAAGACGGACAAGTCACGTGCCCGTGCCCGTGCTCGGATGGACATCATGGACCCCATGGACGGCATGGACCGCCCGCCGCGCCGCGATCAACAGCCGCAGCCTCCGGAATCGCCGCTCTCGTCCGCGTTCGCGGCGTCATCGTCGTCGTCGATGTCTGGCGCCGGCGCCTCGTCGTCATCATTCACGTCGTCATCGGCGCCGGCGTCATCGTCAAATGCGTCGTCATCCGAAACGTCGTCGTCGCTGACATCGTCGTCGCTGACATCGTCGTCGAGAAAATCGTCGTCCATCGCGTCATCGTCGGATGCGTCGTCGTCGGATGCGTCGTCGTCGGCTGCGTCGTCGTCCGCTGCGTCGTCATCGGCCGCGTCGTCGTCCGCGGTTGCGTCGGTCGTCACGATCATGGGATCGAACTCGGCGTTTCCGTTCGGGCCGTAAAAACGAACCTGGTAGGTGTACGTCGTGTCGGGCGCGACGGTCTGGTCGATGTATTCGTATTCGAATTCGCCCGAGGTGAGGTTCGGCGAAACCTGCGTGTAATCCGCGGCGGCGCCTTCCATGCGCCACACGCTGTACGTGCCGCCGGGGTCGTCGCCGAGCGGTGACCATGTGGTGACGACCTCGCCGCCGTCGGCCGTCGCGCTCTGCCGCCAGATGTCCGCGGACAGCACCATCGACGGATCGGCGGAAATGGCGGTGGCAAAGAGCATGACCGGCCACATCTTGTTAAACGTCAGTGGGAGGATGTTGTCGTTCGGATAGAAATCGCCGCCACCAAATTCTCCGGTCATCTCGTAGGTGAACGCGACCTTGCCCGCGACGTCGTACGCCCAGTCGCACGCGGTGCCGGCCGAGATATAAAGATCGGAAGACGGCTGCGCGGTGTAGTTCGACTCGCCGGCCATGCGCAGCGCCGCGTTGCGGTGGATGGTGTGATCGGGCTCGATAATGTCCTCGAAGCTCTTGCTCCAGGGGTACAGGATGAGCCCGCCGTACGTGTGCAGATCGACCGAAAGCGTCACGTTGTCGTACGCGAGCAGAAAATCGCGCACGGCCGCCGTCTCCGGCTCGGAAAACGCCGATGGCCCACGGTAGATCTCCTGGCACGGATCGCCGGACGACCCCGGATCGCCGCCGAATCCCGAGGCGAAATTGCGATTCAAATCCACACCCTTGCAAACCGGATTGCCCGTCGTGACGCGGTTCTTGCGCCACCACGCCTGATTGGCCTCGACGTCGTAGGTGTGCCCGTCCGGATTCACGCGCGGCACCACGTAGATTTCCCGCTCGTTGATGAGATACGTGACGAATTCGTCCACGCCGTAGCCGGTGACGAGACGATTCAGGAAATCGAGCGGCACCTCCACGCTGACGTATTCGCGCGCGTGATACTCCGCGCCGAAAAACACGGCCGGCTCGCCGGATTCGTACGTCGCCGCGTTGTCCGAGACGCGCACCGCGCGGAGATCGCGCCCCTCGACGCTCGTGCCGATGCTGAACAGATGCACGATATCGGGGTGATCGAGCGCGAGCTGGTCGAGCGCCGCGTTCACCTCCGACTCGTCGTGGTAATCCTGCATGTTGAACGGAAAGCCCGCCGCCGCGATCGGCGTAACGACAAATCCAAGCCGTTCGATGCGCCGCGCGTCCGCGTCCGTGACGTGCGCGAACGACGCGCCCGTCGCGAGATCGACATGATCGATCGCGATGCCGAGACCGACAACGCGCGTTCGTTCGAAGCGGTCGCGCGTATCGATGCGAATGTTGTAGGTCGCGTCACCCGAATCCGCGATGGCGGTCGCGGCGATGAGAACGGCGAAAAGAAGAGCAAGCGAGGCGGCAAGGAACGAGACGCGATTTGGCATGGCCGAGATCCGGGTAAGCGAAAAGCGCCAGCGCGCTCATCGGACGATTTTCAGACGCGACTTTTTACCATAAAACGAGTTTTTTCGCGCGTGATCGCGATCAAACGGACATCGCGGGAAAAAGCGCGTTGCAGCGGGGCGAGCGTGCCACCCGCTCCCTGACGGTCGCGGCTCCGTTCGTCGGTCGCGGTTCCGTTCGCCGGTGATCCGACGTCAGCCGGCGGCTTCGGCCTCGCCGATCAGCTCGCGAACGTATTCGACGCGGCCGTTTTCCGTCACGCCGTAAAGCATGTCGGAGATGACCTCGGGATCGAGCGGCTGCACGGGGCATTTACCAATGAGTCGCTTGACGATGGAGAGATCGGCGCGGCGCACCATCGCCTGGATCGACGGGATGCGCTCGTTGAGGACGATGTTTCGGTAGGGATATTCCTGGAAATAATACACGTTCGCCTTGTATCCCATATCCCAGATGTGCTGCGCGTCTTCGTCGGTGATCGCGTTGCCCTCGTTGGTGTAGCGCTCCAGAAGCTGCTCCTTGACGGCCGTTTGATCCTCGATCGGTCCGTGTTCGGACAGAAGGTTGAAGAGCGTTTCGAGCGCCTGCATCCGCTCCGCGTGCGGCATGAGGCGATAATCGATCTGACGCAGCACGCTGCGGTAAATGCGTTCGAGATCTTCCTTCGAAAGATTTTCGGGGCTCGGCGTCGCGACCTCGCCCGCGCGCGCGGCGGGCCGGATCATCGGGCCGTCGGGGGATTCCTGAACGTGCAGGATGTCGTGGGAGTCCTCGACGAATTTCAGGAAACTTTCGAAACCGAAATTGCTTTCGTCGAACGACGGGTCCATGCGGATCATCATGGGCCGCACGCTATAAAGCGGGACGAGGCCTTCCTCGTGATTGCGGCCGAGGCGCCGCGTCGCGCGAAGCAAGAGGTCCTTCGCCTCATCGAGATCCAGCTCGCCCTCGGGCGGTGCTTCTTCGTTCTCGTCCTCGGCGCGCGTCCGGCTGCCGGTCAGCGTGTGGTAGTATTTGAACTCGTTGCAGCTTTTGATCCAGTAGATGTTCGACGAATTCCGCGCGCCGATCCCGATGACGTATTTGCCGTGCTGGCGAAGCTTTTGCGCCACGCCGGAGAAATCGGAATCGCCGCCGATGATGACCTGCGTGTCGATCTCGTCGAAATGAAAAATGTCCTCGAGCGCGTCGATGGCCATGCGGATGTCCGCGCCGTTTTTCGCGTGCTGCCCGCGCGGGAAGAGCTGGATCAGGTCGATGGAGTGCTCGAGCATGACGAAGCGGTAGTTCTTGAACATCGTCCAGTTCGCGTAGGCGCGATTGATGACGACGTCGCCAAGCGAGCTGAGGTAGTCAAGGACGGCCTTCACCTCGACCATGTTGCCGGTCACGCGAAACGGATTGGCGCGCTGGTGCGTCGCCACGCCCCGCGGCTGGATGCCATTGTGAATGTTTTCGAAGTCCCAGTAGACGGCGATTTTGCGCGGACCGATGATGGACGGATCGCTGGACGCTGCGGATGCCAAAATAAATAACCCCGGAAAATAAAGTTTAAAAAAAAGCTCCCTGTCGACCGATCGGATCGCGGGCGCCGCCACACGGTGCTTGTCCGGGGCGCGGTCCCAGACCTTGATTATTCAGTCGTTCATGCGCGCGATTGTCAAGGGGACATCCCGCGACGAAGCGATCATTTCCGTGAGAATTCATTCAAAATTCCGGCTTGTCGCGAATCGCCGCGCCCCAAATCGCGCCGTGGCGCCGATCCGGCTCCTTATGCCGACCGCTTGCGTTTTCGGCGTCTTTCGCCAAACTGGGCGGGCTCATGCGCGACCTTCGAAAATTTCGCAACAAGCTCACCTTTGAGCTCGACAATCGGCAGATCGCCTTTCTTCTCGCCGGCCTGATCGCGGTGATGGCGATCGTCTTCGCGCTCGGCATCGTCGTCGGCAAAGGCCTGACGCGCATGGACGGCGGCGAAGAGCTGATGGCCGACGTTCGCGAGCCGACCGAGGTCGAGCCGGCGCCGTTTGTCGTCACCGAACAGGACCTCGAAGGCGGTTCGATGGATACCGGCGAACCGGCCGAGCCGGTGAACCTGCTCGACAAGCCGGGCTCTCCGGTCGGCACGCCCATGCCCGTGGCCGACGAGCCGCCGCCCGCTTACGAGGCGCCTTCGCCTCCGCCGCCACCGTCCGCGGTCGCGGCCGGCTCGGCTCCCACGCCTCCGACCGGCGGCGGCTGGACGGTGCAGCTCTCCGCGCACCCGAACGAAGCCGAGGCCAAGGGCAAGCAGAGCGCGTACGTCAAGAAAGGCATCGAGGCCTACATCGTGCGCGCGGATATTCCCGGCAAGGGCGTGTGGTACCGCGTGCGCGTCGGCCAGTTCTCCACCCGCGAGGGCGCGCAGCAATACGCCAACGCCATCCGCGAACGCGAGCAGGTCGAGCCCTACATCACGCGCATTAACTAGTGTCGATTTACGAGTGACGAGTCACGAGTGACGAGTTACGAGCGTCGCTCGCTCGCCCGCACCGCGTCGTCATCCCGCACCGCGTCGTCATCCTGAGCGAAGCGAAGGATCCGGCTCGCCCCGGCAGACGGCTTATGGACCGGTCGCCGGTCGCCGGTCGCCCAATGCCTTATTGCCGAACACCCGCGCAAACACATCAACCGCGTGCGCGATGTCGTCGGCGCTGACGTCGAGATTCGTCACGGCGCGGATCTTGTCAGGCGCGGTCGCCAGCACGCGCACGCCGTATTCCTGCAAGACCGCTTGCAATTCGGGCGCGGTCCACGGCGCTTCGACGCGGAAGATGACGATGTTCGTCTCGACCTCCGCCGGGTTCAGATCGATGCCCGGCAGGTCGGCGATGCCGTCGGCGAGGCGCCGGGCGTTGACGTGATCCTCCGCGAGGCGCGCGACGTTGTGGTCGAGCGCGTACAAGCCCGCCGCGGCAAGCACGCCCGACTGGCGCATCGCGCCGCCGAACCGCTTGCGCAGGCGCAACGCCTTGTCGATCAGCTTTTTCGGGCCCGAGAGCAGCGAGCCCGCCGGCGCGCCGAGGCCCTTGGACAGGCACACGCTGACGGTGTCCGCGTACATCGCGATCTGTTTCGCGGGAACGCCCAGCGCGACCGACGCATTCCACACGCGCGCGCCGTCCAGGTGCACCGCGATTCCCGCTTCGCGGCTCCACTCCCACACCGCCTTCATCGATGCGAGCCCGATGACGCGCCCGCCGCAGCGGTTGTGCGTGTTTTCCATCGTCACCGCGCGCGTCGGTGGAAAATGCGCGTCGTCGGGGCGGACGTGGAGCTTCAGCGCCTCGGGCGAGAGCGCGCCGTTGTGCCCGCGCACCGGGTGAAGCTGAACGCCCGAGAGCGCGGCGGCGTGCGCGGACTCGTAGTTGTAGATGTGGCAGTTTTCCTCGCACAGCACCTCGGCGCCCGTCTCCGCATGCACGCCGATCGCCGCGGCGTTGCTCATCGTGCCGGTCGGAAACAGCAGCGCCGCCTCCTTGCCCAGGATCTGCGCGATGCGCGCCTCGAGCGCGAGCACGGTGGGATCGTCGCGAAAAACATCGTCGCCGACAACGGCCTCGGCCATCGCGCGGCGCATACCGTCGCCGGGTTTGGTTACGGTGTCGGAACGAAGATCGACGACGCGCTTTTCGCGGGGAGAACCGGTGTTCGTCATGCGGAACGTTTCCCCATCATGCGTTCGAGCACGAGCCCCGCGGCGGCGCGCACGGTGTCAAACACCCCCTCGCCTTTTGTCGCGGACGCGCCAAACCACGGGCGCGCGCCGACATCCAGCAGGCGCAGCAGCTCGTCCGCGGGCGCGGCCGTTGGAAGATCGCGCTTGTTGAGTTGAAAGACGATCGGCAACGTATCCGGATCGACGCCCGCGGCTCGCAAGGCGTCCCACGCGCGGCGCATGGCCTCGTAGTTGTCCTGCATGCGCGCCCTGTCGGAATCGACCACGAACACCATCGCGTCCAGCCCCTTCATGATCATCCGTTCCGTCGAGGCGAACGGCAGGCGCCCCGGGATCGTGTACAGATGCAGCCGCGCGCGATAGCCGTGAATGCGCCCGAGAAAAAGCGGAAGAAAGTCGAAATACGCCGTATGATTGGCCTGGCGTTCGAGCGAAATCAATTCGCCCACGTGACGGCGATCCGTGCGATCGGCGACGCACTTCAGGTTCGCGGTCTTGCCGGAGCCCGACGGGCCGACGTACACGATCTTCGCGTTCAGTTCCTTGGCGTGATCGTTGAGGAAGACCAAGCGCGCCTCCGAGGATGGCGACCCTTATAGCTCGCGTCGCCCCGACAGCGCAAAGCCGAGCGTCACGGCGTCGGCGTATTCAAGCTCGCTGCCCGCCGGCACGCCGTGGGCGATGCGCGTCACGCGCACGCCCAGCGGGCGCAAAGCCTCGGCGAGATAGTGCGCGGTCGCCTCGCCCTCGCGGTTTGGATTCGTCGCGATGATCGCCTCGCGCACCTGCCCTCCGCGAAGGCGTTCGATGAGCTCCGCGATGCGCAGCGACTCGGGGCCGATGTCCTCGAGCGGACTGAGCGCGCCGTGCAGCACGTGATAAACGCCCTTGTAATCGGCGGTCTTTTCGAAGGCGTTCACGTCGGCGGGTTGCTCGACAACGCACACGATCGCCTGGTCGCGGTTGGGATCGGCGCAGATGGCGCAGGGCTGCACGTCCGTCAGGTTGAAGCAAACCTCACAAAGAGCGATGCGCGATTTGATGTTCGCAATCGCCTCGGCGAGCGCCCGCGCTTCTTCCTCGGGCATTTTGAGGATGTGATGGGAAAGGCGCGCGGCGCTCTTGGCGCCGATGCCCGGCAGGCGCGAAAGGCGCGCGGCCAGATCGCGGATGGGGCCGGCGTCGAGGGCCACGCGACGCGCCGCCTACTGGCCGAACATGCCGGGGATTTTCAGGGCGCCGGCGACCTTGCCCATTTCCTCGCTGGCGACCGCCTGCGCTCGCCTGAGCGCCTCGTTGACGGCCGCGATGACGAGATCCTGCAACATTTCGGCGTCACCCGAGGCGATCACCTCCGGTTTGATCTCGACGGAAACGATCTCGAGCTTGCCGTTAGCCTTGGCGATGACCATGCCGCCGCCGACCGACGCCTCGACGATACGAGAACCAAGCTCCTGCTGAACCTGAGCCAGGTCGGCCTGAGCCTTTTGCGCAATCTTGAGAAGTTCAGGAATACCCTTCATGGAAAGCACCTCAATTTCGGCCGAAGGTGGGGCGGCCGAAGATCGTTCAATATATCCCAACGCCATTTTCCGGCAAGCGGGGACAAAACGCGAGGAGGAAAAGCGGGGATGGTTTTTCACCGCAAAGACGCAAAAGGACGCGCCAAGAACACAAAGGTTACTGAAATCAACAGCTTATAAGCCTTTGTCCAACGCGGCCGATGATTCGGCGCGAAAACGGCATTCGACTTGTAAGTTATTGTTTTATTTCCTTTATTTTGCGTTCCTTCGGCTGCGCTCAGGGCCGCTTTGCGGAGAAAACCTATTCCCGCCCCATCGTCTTTTCGCGAGGCGCCGGCGACGGCTCGGCCGCCGACGTTTCTGCCGTGCCCATCGTTTTTTGGACCGGGACCGCTTCGGGCGCCACCAGGCCGAGTTCGATCTCAAACTGACGCAGCGTCTCGTTGGCTTGCATCTTCTCGGCTTCCTTTTCGATCTCGAAGGTCTCGATCGAGGGCGATTCGAGCGCCATTTCCATCTTGGCCTGCGCCTTGGCGACGGTTTCCTCGATCTTGCGGACCATCTCGTCGTGCGTCTGATCGATGCCCGCGACCTCGAAGGTCTGCATGGTGTTCGCGACCTGCTCTTGCCATTTGGCCTGGCGAGACAGGCTGATGGCGCGCATCGCCTCCTTGATCTTGCGGTCGCGCTCGGCCTGGAACGCCTCGCGCACGCGCATCGCCTTTTCAAGCGAACGTTTGGCCAGATCGAGGTTCGCCTCGGAGGCCGCCTTGTCGGTCTGCACCTGCTCGAAGGTGGTGGCGAAATTCAGCGCCAGATCGCGCTTTCCGGCCTGGAGCGCGGCGGTGATGCGCGCGCGAAGCTGGCCTTCTTTTTCCGAAAGCGCCGCGAGTTGCTTTTGGGCCAGATTCACGTTGGCCTTGACCATCGCGATGTTCTCGTTCATCGCCGGGATCTGGTCGTTGAGATCGCGGATATTCTGCTGAAGGATCTTTTCCGGGTCTTCCAGTCCAGCCACCGCGCCGCCGAACACCGAACGGATCCATCGCACGAATCGCTTGAACATGTTGGCCCCCCTGGACGCGGACCCGCGCCTCCGTGTGTTTGTATCGTTGCCATCGGGGCTCGGTCAACCGGCGGCGACGGGCCAGGCGAATCGCGAGAACATCGCCTCCGCGCGGCAATGACTCCTACGGCTCGCCGCTATTCGGCTCTTTTGGCGCCGCCGGGACCGCCGTGCCGTCCTTGCCTGCGACCTTGAATCCCGGCAGAACGACGCCGCCGGAGATGATGATCTTGAACGCATCCTCGATCGAGATGTCGAGCGGCACCGTTTGATCCTCGGTGATGACGAGAAACCAGCCCGATGTCGGGTTCGGCGTCGTCGGCAGAAAAACCGTCAACGCGTTCTCCGGGCCGCCCGCGTTCGACATGCGCGCGACGCGGTTCGTGACGAAACCGATGGACCAGACGCCATGGCGCGGATATTCGAACATCACCGCGCCGCGAAACTGATCGCGCGAGTCGCCGAAGATCGCCGCGGTGAATTGCTTGATCGCCGAATACACGCCGCGCACCAGGGGGGTGCGATCGACCGCGAGTTCCATGTAGTGGACAAAGCGCTTGCCGAAATAATTGCGGGCGAAAAAACCGACCACGAGGATGAAAAAGACAGTGATGAGGACGCCGATCCCGGGGATATCTTCGCCAACCAGGTGCTCTGGTCGCAGCGGGCGCGGCAACAGCACGATGGCCTGGTCCATCAGGCCGACAAGGAATTTTATGGTCAGAAACGTGACCCAGACGGGGATGATGACCAGAAGCCCCGCGACAAACAGGCTGCGGAAGTCGCTTCGAACGCTTTTCCAGAAACTCTTGCGGCGGTGGTAGCCGAAGAAATTTTCGATGGGTCGTTTCATGAAAAGACCTCACGTGTGGTCGGGCGCAAAACCGGCTCACGAGAACCGGAAAGTCGTCGCGTCGCAAACGGGTCGCGTTTTACGAACGACCCTGCCGCGCGGACACCCGTTAAAATTACCGGCGATCTTTCCGGCGATCAACGAAGAAACGACCCGACGTTTTTCGCTTTCCTCTTTGATCGTTTCTCCGTTACAGTATCCATGAGGGCCGGCGCATGAAAGCGTACGAAGAAGAGATGCTCATCGTGGATCGGGCGCGCCTTGCGGATTTGCCGCGCGTGGTCGACCTTTGGATGGAGTTGATGCGCCTGACGGAGCGTTTCAACAAGCGCTACGCGCTCGCGCCCGGCGCGCGCCGCCTTCAGGAATCGTACATGCGCAGCTTCTTCGACTCGTCGTCCGCGGCGATCTTCGTGGCGCGCGAGGGTGAACGCGCGGGCGCGTTCGCGAATGTTTACATCACGAAGCCCGCGCCGGTTTTCGCTCAGCACGTTCTCGGCATCATCGAGAACATTTATGTCGAGCCGGATTTTCGGGGGCGGGGGCTAGGACGCCAGCTCGTTGAGGCGTCGCACCGGTTTTTCCGCACGTTTCGCGTGGACGAGGTGTACGTGAACGTCATCCCCGCGAACGAAAACTCCCGCAAGTTCTGGGAGCACATGGGATACTCGACGCAAAAGCTGACGATGGCCTTCACCGGCCAGCGGGTGTGAAGGGCGCCGGACGCGGGCCGCGGAATCCTCCATGGACGCAATGGACATAATGGACAGGATGGACACGCCGCGAGCGTTTTCGTTTGTGATACCCGCGCGATGCGTCGCGTTCCTGCGATTCATTCCCCATTCCAAATTCGCAATTCCCCATTCATGAAGGCCGTTCTTCAGCGCGTCGCGTACGCGCGCGTCGAGATCGCGGGCGAGACGGCGGGCGAGATCGGCCGCGGGCTGCTCGTGCTTCTCGGTGTCGGCGAGGACGACGGCGACGCCGATCTCGATTACCTCGCGCGCAAGATCCCCGAGTTGCGCATCTTCGAGGACGACGCGGGCAAAATGAACCTCTCCGTGCGCGAGTCCGGCGGCCAAGTGCTCGTCGTGTCGCAGTTCACGCTGTTTGCGGACACGCGCAAGGGACGACGCCCGGCGTTCACGGGCGCCGCGCGCCCGGAAAAGGCCGAACCGATGTACGAGGCGCTCGTGGCGCGGCTTCGCGACGCAGGCCTTTCGGTCGCAACCGGGCGCTTTGGCGCGATGATGCGCGTGGAGCTTGTCAACGACGGGCCGGTGACGATTCTGTTGGACTCGCGCGAGTAACGGTCATGGACAGGATCGACAGGATGGACAAAATGGACGGCGTCAATCTCGTCAAGGCGCGCGGTCCTCGTCCATCGGGTCCGTCTTGTCCATGATGTCCATCACCCGTCGCGACGCTCCGGCTCGCCACAGGGGCTTGTCATGACCCGCGGTCAAAATTTCGAACGCTGGTTTTCGATTATCGGGCTTTTCGCGCTTGCGTTCGCCGTGCGCGCGGCCGGTGTCGCGGACCGGCCCTACGACGCGCGCGAGTTGGTCAGCATCACCGGCTGGCGTTGGGATCTTTCGCATCTGTTCAACTTTTTTCGCGGCGACGACAACCCGCCGCTGTTCTACATCCTCACGTGGTTCTGGTCGTCGGCGACGAACGCGGAGTGGTGGTGCCGGCTTTGCTCGGCGCTCGCTTCGAGCGCGACGGTCGTCTTCCTCTTTCTGCTGGTCGAACTGAAGGTCACGCGGCTGACGGCGGCGGCCGCCGCGATTTTGCTCGCGCTGCATCCGCTTTCGATCTGGGCGGGGCAGAGCGTCATCCCCGAGTCCACGGCCGCGATGTTCATCACGCTTTCCGCCGCGTTCGGCGCGTACTGGATCGGCCGCCACGGTGAAAAACACGCCGCGCCGACGGCGTTGTTTGCGATTCTCGCGATGGCCACGCACTACTACGGATGGCTGTACGCCGTGTTTTTGATCGCGCTGGCGCTTTCGTACGTCGTGCGTCCGGGCTTTCAGCGCAAATTCGCGCTGCCGCCCGCGATCGCCGTTTGCATCGCCGCGCTGCCGTGGATTCCCATGGTCCTGATGCAGGCCGCGCACGCGAACAACAGGCTTGCCGGCGCGCCGATCGTCGAATCGCTGCGCCGGCTGGCGCATGTCTTCCTGTTCGCGCCGACGCCCGACGCGCCTGCGAGCTTCCTCGGCGCGATGAGCCTTTTGCCGAGCCCCGAGATCGCGCAAACGTTCATGATCGCGCTTGCGATCCCCGTCGCGGTGCTTGCGATCCTCGGCGCCGTGCGGCACCCGTTCCTCGGCCTGCTCTTCGCGATTCCCATCGGCCTGGCGATGCTGATCGGAACGAAGCTGCCCGTGTTCACGGTGAAGTACGCGGTGATCTTCGCGCCGGCGCTGATGGCGTGCGTCGCGGCGGGGATCGGTGAGCTGTCGATCCGCGGGCGCCTCGGGCAGATCGTCGCCGCGGGCATGGCCGCGATGATCATCGTGCTGTTCCTGGTGTCGATCCTCGACCAGCGCCTCGCGCACCGCCGCGTGCTCGAACGCGCGGCGTCGGTGACCGAGGCGTCGGCGACGTGCCTTGGGAGCGCAGGCGTCCCGCCTCCTTCGTTTAGGCCTTTTGCGTCAAACGTCGGCAGCTCGCAAACTGCGTGACAAACGGCGATTCCGTGTCAAAAGTCGCACGAATCAAAAATCCGGACGCCGTGGGGCAATCCGTGCCCGTCGATCTTGTCGACGACCTGCGTTCGCTGATCGAATCGGCAAGGCAACGCGTCGCGTCGGCCGTCAACGCCGAGATGGTCTTGCTCTATTGGTCCATCGGCGAGCGGATCAAACGCGAAACGATCGGCGAGGGCCGCGCGGCGTACGGGCAAGAAATTGTCTACGCGCTGAGTAGACAATTGTCTCGGGAATTTGGTAGCGGTTTCTCACGCCCAAACCTGTTCAACATGATCAAATTTGCCGAGGTTTTTCCAGACCGACCAATAGTGCACGCGCTGAGTGCACAATTGTCCTGGACGCACTTCCGCCGAATCATCTATCTCAACGATCCGCTAAAACGAGATTTTTACGCTGAAATGTGCCGAATTGAACGCTGGAGCACGCGTACTCTCGACGATAAAATCAACAAAATGCTTTTCGAACGCACCGCGCTGGCCAAAAAATCCGAAGAATTCATCCGGCGCGAGTTAGACGGGCTTCGCGATGCGGATCGCTTGAACCCCGACATGGTGTTTCGCGACCCCTATTTCCTCGACTTCCTTAGCCTCAAGGACTCGTATAGCGAGAAGGATCTGGAATCCGCGATTCTGCGGGAACTCGAGGCGTTCATCCTGGAGCTGGGCATCGGATTTTCGTTCGTCGCCCGTCAAAAGCGAATCACGGTGGACCACGAGGACTATTACATTGACCTCCTTTTCTACCACCGAAAAATGCGTCGTCTAGTCGTCATCGACCTGAAACTCGACCGTTTCAAGGCTGCGTACAAAGGGCAAATGGAACTGTATCTGCGCTGGCTCGATAAATACGAAATGCAGCCCGGCGAGGAATCGCCGCTCGGCCTAATTTTATGCGCCGGAAAATCGAGCGAACACGTGGAATTGTTGCAGCTCGAAAAGTCCGGTGTCCGTGTGGCCGAGTACCTCACCGACCTACCGCCACGCGACCTGCTCGAAAAGAAATTGCACGATGCGATTTACGTCGCGCGCGAACGCATTGCATCGGGAATATGGGAACACGAAACGCCTCAAGGGGAGTAGACAACGCATGGCGGATCAGGTCGCGAAAAGCGAGGTCGTGGGCAACGTCTGGAAGATCGTCGTCACGGAAGGGCAGAAGGTCGCCGAGGGCGATGAACTGCTGATCCTGGAGTCGATGAAGATGGAAATTCCCGTCGAGGCGCCATGCGACGGCATCGTCAAGCAGCTTTTCGTCGCCGAGGGCGATCAGGTGCAAACCGATCAGGAACTCGTCGTCGTCGAGGAACTCTGACGCCGCGCTCCACGTCATGCGCTTGCTGATTCTTGCCGGCCTCGTCGCGCTTGCGCTGGCGGCGTGCGTCTTCAATGAGGACGACGGCGACGGCGACGGCGCGGACCTCGCCGCTGACGATGACGATGACGACGACGGCGCGCCGGACGACGATGCCGACGACGACACCGACGCCGGCGAAACGACGGTGCGCGGCAACGTCGTCGATCTGCTCATCGACGAAACGGCCGATGTCACCACTGGTGACGAAACCGTGGCGATCGCGCTGCGCGACGTCGAGTCGCACGCCGATCCGATCCGGGCGGCCGTGCGCAAATCCGTCGTGCACATCGAGGTCGATGGCCAAGCGATCGCGATCGAATGCGGCAACTATTCGCTGCCCATCGAGGCGGGCGGCGTGCGCGTCGATTGCCCCGTCGCGCGGGACGTCTACGTCAACACGAACGAAGATCGCTGGGGGCTCGTGAAGGACGCGCGCGTGCGCGTTTTTCCTGCAAGCGGTTTTCTCGCGGGCGATGCGCTGTTTGTCTATCCCGTGAAGGACCAGCGCTGGCTCGCCAACCGGACGCAGGTCGATAACGAGCCGACCGACGACTATCTGCCCTTCTGGAAGGCGATCTACTACCACGCCGGCGTCGACCTCGGCGGCATGGACCGGTGGGACGAAATCCTCGCCACCGTCGCGGGGCGCGTTGTCGGCATTCGCGGCCAGACGATGCCGGGATACGAGGACACGCCCGCCGCGCCGCAGACATATCTCGGGCAGGCGCGCGTCGATATCGTGTGGATCGAGGACGTGCGCGGCCGGCTTTTCCGCTACAGCCACCTGGAACGCGCCGACCCGAACCTGCGCCTGGGCTCGTACGTGAACGCGGGCGAGCGCATCGGGTATCTGGGCAACGAGGGCGCGTCCGGCGGATGGGCGCACCTGCATTTCGAGATCAAGGACGTGCAGCCGTCCGGCCTGTGGGGCACGGAGCCGTCGTACGCGTACCTGCGCGAGGGCTACGTCGCCGCGGAAAACCCGCCGCTGCTTGCGCTCGCACGCCCGCACCAATACGGCTTTGCCGGCGACGCGATCACGCTCGACGCGGGCAAGTCGGAATCGTTCGCGGGTGAGATTGTGTCGTACGACTGGGAGTTCACCGACGAGACGACCGCGAACGGCGAGACGGTCACGCGCACGTACGACGCGCCGGGGTTCTACACGGAAGTTCTCAAGGTGACGGACAGCGAGGGGAATGTTGCGTACGACTTCGCGACCGTGCAGATCGTCGCGGAACTGGATCCGCAGATTACACAGGCCGTCATCCTGAGCGAAGCGAAGGATCTGGCTCGCCCCGGCAGCCGTTTCCAATCCCTCCGCTTCTCCGCGCCTGGGCGTGACACAAAATCGCGCGCCCTCGCCGCCGAGCACCTCGTCTACACCTACCTCCACCTCGCGCACGCGCCTTCAAAAAACATCCGCCCCGGCGACAAGGTGCGTTTCATCGCACGCGTGTTCGGCATCGGCGGCGGCGAGGAGTCGTGGGACTTCGACGACGGGTCGCCCATCGAAACGACGCGCTCGGGCAACTGGCCGCTGCGCGACGGCTACGCGCAAAAAACGCACGTCTTCACGCAACCTGGCGACTACCTCGTGCGCGTCGAGCGCGTGAACAAGCGCGGCGAGCCGTGCGTCGCGCGGGTCTGGGTGCCGGTGCGGGAGTAGCGTTACGAACAGAGCCGCGACCGTGAGGGAGCGGCCGCCCGTTTCGAATCATGAGCGGGCACGCGGAAGACGGATGCCCGTTGCGGCTCTTCCGAAAAATCGTATCGCGAAAAGGACCGGGAGGCCGCTTGCTGACGCGCGCGGCTCCGTCGCCGCGGCCGCTTCACACGAGCTTCAACGCCCGCTTCGCATCCTCGCCCTGGACGGGCGTGCGGCCGGCGTCGCGGGCCATGCGGGCCGCCTTTTCGACGAGATCGCCGTTCGATGTCGCCATCTTGCCGGGCTCGACGTACAGGTGATCCTCCAGGCCGACGCGCACGTTGCCGCCGAGCGCGAGCGCACCCGCGAGTAGGCGCCACTGTTCGTGGCTGATGCCGATGACCTCCCACACGGAGCCCTCGGGCGCGAGGCGCTTCATCGTCGCCATCGATTCGATCGACGTGTCCACGCCGCCGACCACGCCCATGATGAACGAAAACTGCAGCGGCGCCTTGAGCACGCCCTGGTCGAGCAGCGGGTAGGCCGTCGATACGTGCCCGGTGTCGAAGCATTCGAGCTCCGGGCGCACGCCATTCTCACGCATCTTCGTGATGAGGTACGTGATCTCCGAGAGCGGGTTGATGAACTGGAACTCGAAGACGAATTCCTTTCGCTTGGGCGAATACTTCGCGTAATTCATCGAGCCCATGTTCAGCGCGGCGATGTGCGGCTTCACCGCGATGACCGGCGCAATCTTTTCCTCCTGCGTGATCGTGATGGCGCCCGTGGAGAAATTCAGCAACATCCCGGGCGTCGCCTCGCGGATCGCGCCGGCAATCGCGCCGTAACGCTCCGGACGGTAGCTCGGCGAGCCGTCGTCCTCGCGCGCGTGGATGTGCAGCACCGCCGCGCCCGCGTCCCACGCGCGGCGCGCCTCCGCGGCGTACTCCTCGACGGTGTACGGAATCGCGGGGCACTGCGAGCGATTGGCAATGACGCCGCTCATGGCGCAGGTGATGACGACCGAATCGGCGATCGATGTCATGGAATACTCCGTGAAACGCAATGGACGATGGACCGAATGGACCGAATGGGCATTATGGACGTGAGGGGCATAGTTAAAAGCGCGTGAGGAGATCCTTCGCATTGCTCAGGATGACAGGTCACCCGATTTTCCTCCGTGCTCTCCGTGTCTTCTCCGTGCTCTCCGTGTACCGCCGAATTGCGATCCTGCGATTCCATTCCCAATTCGCAATTCCCCATTGCCGATTCAAACCGGGCTCACGCCGTGCTTTTTGTACGGCCGCTCCAGGCGTTTGCCTTCGGCGAGTTTGAGCGAGCGGATCAGGATCTTGCGCGTTTCGGCCGGGTCGATGATGTCGTCGATGAACCCCCAGCCCGCGGACCTGTAGATGTCGATGAGGTCCTTGAACTGCGCGATGAGCATCTTGCGCATCTCGTCCTTGTCCTCGGCCATCTCGATCATCTTGCGTCCCATGATGTTGACCGCGCCCTCCGGGCCCATGACGGATATCTCCGCCGTCGGCCACGCGAACACGGCGTCCGCGCCGAACTCGCGCCCGCACATGGCGAAGTAGCCCGCGCCGTAAGCCTTGCGCAGCACGATCGTGATCTTCGGGACCGTCGCGGCGCTGACGGCGTGAATCATCTTGGCGCCGTGGCGGATGATGCCCGCGTGCTCGACGGCCTTGCCGACCATAAAACCCGGCACGTCCTGCAAAAAGACAAGCGGAATGTGGAACGCGTCGCACAGCGACACGAAGCGCGCGGCCTTGTCCGCGGAATTGTTGTCGAGCACGGCGCCGATCGCGCGCGGCTGGCTCGCCACGAATCCCACGGGCTTGCCGTGAAGGCGCGCGAACGCGGTGACGACCGCTTTCGCGAACTTCGGCTTGATCTCGAAAAACTCGCCGTTATCGACGATGAGCTCGATGACCTTCTTGACGTCGAACGGCTTGCGCGGATTGGTCGGGACGATGTGGCGCAGCTCGTCGACGAGCTTGTCGGGATCGTCCGACGGCTCGATCGCCGGCGGCTCGCCGTGCACGCTCGAAGGAAAAAACGAGAGGTATTTTTTGATGACGGCGATGCACTCGTCATCGTCTTTCACCTCGATGTCGGCGCAGCCGGAAATTTCGCAATGCACCTTGCTGCCGCCGAGCTCCTCTTCGGTGATTTCCTCGCCGGTCGCCGCGCGCACCAGGTGCACGCCGGCCAGCGCCATCGACGCATTGCCCTTCACCATCGGCACGAAATCGGACAAGCCGGGGATGTACGCGGTGCCCGCGGAGCACGGACCCATCACCGCGGCGACGAGCGGGATGACGCCGCTCATCTGCACCTCCTCGTAGAACAGGCCGCCCGAGCCGGGGAAGAGGTAGCCCGTCGCCTCCTGCACGCGCGCGCCCGCGGAATCGAGAAGCCACACGAACGGCACGCGCTTTTCGAGCGCCCACTTGCGAAGGCGCGTCATCTTCATCTCGCCGATCATGCCCATCGAGCCGGCCATGACGGTGAAGTCGTAAGCGCCGCAGCACGCGAGGCGCCCGTCGATCGTGCCGAAGCCGGTGATGACGCCGTCGGCCGGCGTGTCGCGGTCTTGCATGAGCGGGCTGTTCGACTGATGGTGCCCGTGCATCATGACTTCGGTGAAGCTGCCCGCGTCGAACAGGCGGCCGATGCGCTCGCGGGCGGTCAGCTTGTTGCGCGAATGCTGTTTTGCGATCGCGTCCTCGCCGCCCATCGCGCGAACTTTTTCGCGCTTTTCCTCAAGCGCCTTCAGCATCTCCTCGATCGGCGGATATTCGATGACGTCCGACATGCGTTACTCCGGATTTTTTCACCACGAAAGCACGAAGAACACAAAGGTCATTTCCTATTTTTTTTCGTGGTGTTCTTCGTGCCCTTTGTGTCTTTGTGTCAATTGCGATTCCTGCGATTCCATTCGTCACTCGTCACTCGTCACTCGTCACTCCTACTTGTCTTTCCAGTTCGGATCGCGCTTTTCCAGAAACGCTCCGATGCCCTCGAACGCATCCTCCGCGAGCGTGTTGGCCGTCAGCATCCCCTGCAAGTAGTCAAAGGCGTCGTCCATCGGCATGTCCTCCATGCGATAGAACGCGCGCTTGCCGAGACGCAGCGTCGCGAGGCTCATCTTCGCGACGCGCTCGACAAGTTCGCCTGTCGCCTTGTCGAGATCGGCCGCGGGCACGACGTGATTCAAAAGGCCCACGGATTTCGCCTCCGCGGCGCCGAAGCGCTCGCCGGTGAACATCATCTCGAGAAGGCGCTTGCGCCCGACGTGGCGCGCGAGCAGCGTCATGATCATCATCGGGAACAGACCGAGCCGCGCCTCCGGCGTGCCGAGTTGCGCGGTGTCCGCCGCCACAGCCAGATCGCACGCGGCGACAAGGCCAAGCCCGCCGCCGAGCGCGTGGCCGTTGACGCGCGCGACGATCACCTTGTCGCAACGCATCATCATCCGCAGCACCTCGGGAAAACGCCCGCGCCCGTCGTGCATGGCGAGCATGCCGGCGGCCGGATCCGGGCGAAGGTCCGCGCCCGCGCAGAAAGCCTTGTCGCCGGCGCCCGTCAGCACGATGACGCGCACCTCGCCGTCGGACTCGTGCGCCGTGACGCCGGCCGCGATGCCATCGAGCACATCGCCGTTCAGCGCGTTGCGCGAACCCGGCCGGTTGATGGTGATGTATCCGGCGGCGCCGCGCCGGTCGACAAGAACCGGTTCAGTCACACCCAGACCTCCGTGGATAAATGGACACGATGGACGGACTGGACATCATCGACGCAACCAAAATTTCTCCGTGTCCTCTGTGTCTTCTCTGTGCCCTCTGCGTGCCGCCGAATGCGATTCACTCCGCAACCCCGATTCACGACAGCCCTTCCGTCAGCTTGACGATGTTCTCCTCGATGAAGTGCGTCGTGTATCCGCCCGCCTCGAACGCGGGATGCGTAAGAATCCGCGCGCAGAACTCGCGGTTGGTGACGAGCCCTTCGATCGAAAGATTCGACAGGACGCGGACCAGCCGCTGGATCGCCTGCGGGCGGTCGGCGCCGTGTGCGCACACCTTCATCAACAGCGGATCGTAATACGGCGAGACCTCGCTGCCTTCCTCGACACCGCTATCGATACGCACTCCCGCCTCCTCGCGAGGCAGCGACAGATACGTGATGCGTCCGGGCGCGGGCATGAAGTTTTTCGCCGGGTTCTCGGCGTAGATGCGCGCCTCGATCGCGTGGCCGTTCGAGGCCGGGTTCATGACCGCGTCGGAAAGCGCCTCGCCGGCGGCGATGCGTATCTGCTGCTCCACGATATCGAGGCCGGTCACCATTTCCGTGATCGGGTGCTCGACCTGCACGCGCTTGTTGACCTCGAGAAAATACCAGCCGCGGTCCTTGTCCACCAGGCACTCCCACGTCCCCGCGTTGCGATATCCGACCGCGCGCGCCGACTCGCGGATGCGGCGCGTCATGTCGTTTCGAAGCTCGTCGGTGAGGAACGTGGAGGGGGTTTCCTCGATGACCTTCTGGTTGCGGCGCTGCACGGAGCACTCGCGCTCGAACAAGACGGCGACGTTGTCGTGATGATCCGCGAGCACCTGGTATTCGATGTGGTGCGGGCCCTTGATGACCTTTTCGAGATACACGTCGCCGTGATGGAACGCGCGTTGCGCCCGCGAGGACGCGCGGCGGACGGCCGAGAGAAGTTCGCCCGGCTTTTCGACGATCGTCATGCCGATGCCGCCGCCGCCGTAGCTCGCCTTGACCATGACGGGGTAGCCGATCTTTTCGGCCTGCGCGATCGCCGCCGCGTCGTCGGCGAGATGATCGTCGCTCGCGGGGATGACGTTCAATCCCGCCTCGGCCATGCACCGGCGCGCCTCGTGCTTGTTTTCGAGCGTGCGCATCGACGTGGCCGTCGGGCCGATGAACACGATGCCGGCGCGTTCGGCGGCCTCGACGAAATTCGCGTTTTCGGACAGGAAGCCGTAGCCCGGATGCACCGCGTCGCAGCCGTGCTCCTTGGCGACGGCGATGATTTTGGCGACCTGCAGATAGCTCTCGGAGGCGAGCGGCGGGCCGATCTCGTAGGCCTCGTCCGCGAAGCCGACGAACGGCGCGTCGCGGTCGGCCTCGGAAAAAACCGCGACGGTGCGGATGCCCATGCGGCGGCAGGTTCGCATGACGCGCATGGCGATCTCGCCGCGATTGGCGACGAGGATTCGGCTGAACATCAGCCCCCCGCCTTCGCAAGGACGTCGCGCGCGATCGCCACGCGATGGATCTCGGTGGGGCCAAACAGCAGCTCGCCGACGCGCGCGTCGCGGTACAGGCGCTCGACGGGATGGCCCGCTTCGTAACCCGCGCCGCCGGCGATCTGCACGGCGAGCGACGAGATGTTCGTGGCCGCCTCGGTCGCCTGCACCTTCGCGCACGACACGTTGATCGCCGCCTCCGGATCGCCCTCGCCCATCGTCCACGCGGCGTATTGGCACGAAAGCCGCGCGACATCGATCAGCATCTGCATGCGCGCGAGCTTGAACGAAATCTCCTGATTGCGGACGATCGGCTTGCCGCCGCTCTTGCGCGTGCGCGCGTGTTTGACCGAAATCGCAAGCGCCTCACGCGACAGGCCGATCCACGCGGCGGCGATCGAAAGACGCCCCGCCGCGAAACCCTCGTCCAGAAGCGCGCGGCCCTGGCCCGGCTTGCCGACGCGATCGGCCGGCAAGACGCGCACGTCCGCGAAATCGACGTCCGCGACCGGCGCGCCGCGCACGCCCATCGTCTCGATCGCGGGATGCACGTGAACGCCCGGCGCGGTGCGCGATACGAGAAACAGCGATAGCGCGTCGCCCTCGCCCTCGCGCGCGACGACCAGCATCGCGGGCGCTACCGGCGCGCCCGTGACCCACCGCTTCTTGCCCGACAGCACGAAGGCGTCGCCGTCTTGCGTCGCGGACAGGAGCACGCCGGGCGCATCCGAGCCGGACTCGTGCTCGGCATACGCGAGCGACACGAGCGCGTGACCCGCGAGGTACGGATCGAGTGCGCGTTGTTTCTGCTCGTCGTCGCCATGCCGCGAAAGGATCGCGGCGGCGGCCTCCGCGGTCGAAAGCGCAAGCGCGGTGGACGGCGATCCCGCGCCGACCTCCTCCATCAGCGCCGCGAACGCGACGAGGTCGCGCGCGCCGCCATCGTCGCACGCGCCGCCGACGACGCGGTGTTGCGCGGCCAGGCGCAGGTGCGTCGAGAGGATTTCCTCCCGGCGCCGCGCGTCGCCGACATCCTGGTCCGCGGCATCCGACGCAAGACGCGTCGATGCGATTTCGCGCAGCGCGTCGACGCGGCGGGCGACATCCGCGGAAAGTTCGTAATTCATCGCGCCTCCGGAGCGAGCATGCGCGCGATGATGAGGTGCTGGATTTCGCTTGTCCCGCCGCCTATCTGCCCGAGCTTCGCGTCGCGGAACCCGCGCTCGACCGGGTATTCGTGGATATAGCCGTAGCCGCCGTGGATCTGCACGGCCTCCGACGCCATCCGCACGCCCTCGTCGGCGATGTAGAGCTTGGCGATCGCGGCCTCCATGTGGTTGAGCGCGCGGCCCTGGTCCTTGTTCCACGCAACGCGGTGGATGAGCAGGCGCCCCGCGTTCACGTACATGCGCATGTCCGCGAGCTTGTGTTGAATCGCCTGAAAATCGGCGATGGGGCGATCAAACTGCGTGCGCGTCAGGGCGTAATCGGCGCAGATTTCGAGGCCTCGGCGCGCGCTTCCGACGCCCGGCGCGAGCAGCGCGGATCGGTCCCACTCAAGCGTCTGCAGCACCATCAAAAATCCCGCGCCTTCCATGCCGAGCAGATTTTCGGCGGGGATGCGGCAATCCTCGAAGAAGATTTCCGATGTCGGCGACGCGCGAAATCCCATCTTCTTCATCGGCTTGCCCGGCGTAAAACCGGGCGTGCCCTTTTCGACGATAAAGCAAGACACGCCCGCGTGGCCCGAGGTCGGGTCCGTCGACGCGTACACCACCGCGACGTCGGCGATCGGCGCGTTCGTGATGAACATCTTCGATCCGTTCAGCACCCACGCGTCGCCGTCGCGCCGGGCGACCGTGCGGATGCCCGCGGCGTCCGAACCGGCGCCCGGCTCGGTCAGGCCCATGCACCCGATCCACTCGCCGCTTGCGAGCTTCGGCAGGTATTTTTCGCGCTGCGCGTCCGTGCCGTGTTGCAGGATCGTGTCGCCGCACAGATAGGTGTGCGCGCCCCACGAAAGGCACAGGCCCATATCCGCGCCGCCGTAGCCCATCGCCTCGCCCGCGAGGACGCTCGTCAACACGTCCGCGCCCTGCCCGCCATACGTTTCGGGATAGTGCAGGCCGAGCAGGCCGAACTCGCCCATCATCGAAAACGCGTCGCGGTCGAACCGGGAGGCGCCTTCGAATTCCTCCGTGCGCGGAGCGATTTTTTCGCGCGAGAAACGCACGACCGCGTCATGGAACGCACGTTGCTCGTCGGTGAGGCGAAAATCCATCGAGTCGTCCGGGTTTTAAGCGTTGTGCGCACGCCGAACGGCGCACGCCGAGGACGTAGTGTCAAAGCGGACGCGTGGGGTGTCAAGCGAAACGACGAATCGAGGATTGAGTGTCGCACCCGTAGCCGCGCACGACGAAATAGTCTGGAAGTCTGGAAGTCCGAAAGGTCATCGCGGAAGTTATCCGCGGATTAAGCGGATTTCGCGGACTCTTTGTTTCGACAAGTCGTACGGCGGCGGCGGGTTATCCGCGTCGGGCACGCACCGATTCGTAAATCTCGGCAAGCCGCGCGGCTGTCACGGCTTCGTCGTATCGCGCGGCGGCGCGCGGGCCTTTTTCGCCGGCCTCGCGGCGCGCGTCGTCGGTGAGGCTTTCGCGGATCGCGTCACGCATCGCATCGACATCGCCCGGCGGCACGAGCCGGCCGATGCCCGCCTCGCGGATGACATCCGCCGGGCCGCCCGCGTCCGTGGCGACGACCGGCTTGCCGGCGGCAAGCGCCTCGGCGATCACACGGCCGAACGCCTCCACAACGCCCTGCTCCGGCCGCGCGTGTCGCGAGCTGTGGACGAGCACGTCGCAAGCGGCGAGAAGGCGCGGCGCGTCGGCGCGCGTTCCCGCGAACGCAACGCTGTCGGCGATGCCAAGCTCGGCGACGAGCCGGTCGATCGCCTCGCGATCCGCGGGAACCTCGCCGCCCGCCTGCACGAACCACACGCCGGGCAATTCCGCGATTGCGCGAAGCGCCACGTCGTGGCCTTTCCACGCGATGACGCGCGCGAGCGAGAGCGCCATCGGCGCGTCCTCGGGCACGCCGAGTTCGGCGCGCACCCCGTCGCTGCTTGCGTTCGCAAACGCGCGCGTGGGGATGCCGCTTGGCACAACATGCGCGCGTTTTTCGATCGACGGGTCGAGCGAAATGAGATACCGGCGCACCGCATCCGAGACGCACACCAGCGCGCCGGCGCCCGCCGCGAACGCCAACTCCGCGCGTGAGAACAGGCGGATCATGCGCGCCATCAGCACGATCGGCGCGCGGTGGCGCAACGCGTCGAAAAATACCTTGTTGTAGATGTTCAGGTTGTTGATGTGCACGACATCCGGCGCGAACTCCTCGAACGCACGCATGACTTCCGGCACGAGTGCACGCGAAAGCGAACGATACGCGAACCGGGAAAACGGCCGATTGAGCGGCCCCGGCAGCACGGGATTCGCCAGCGCGCCGCCGTGCGTGAACAGATCGCGGAATCGCGGATCGGCGAGACCGCGCACGTCGACGCCGTCCGGCACGATGCCGGCGAACAACTCCGGGTTCGCGGCGATAACGCGAAACTCGAATCCCTTTGGCGAAAGTTCGCGCGCCAGCGACGCGAGATGCTGAACCGATCCGCCCATCGCGGGCGTGTTGTCGATGGCCAGGATTTTCATGCCGTGCTCTTCAGGATTCGACGCCTGATGGCGGCGATGACACGCGTATCCACCAGCCCAAAGGCAAACGCCAACGGAACATAAGAAACAACGCCCGCGGTGATCGCCACGCCGAGCCCGTATCGGCGCGCGAAGTAAACCGCCACACCCATAACGAACGCCGCCGCCGCCGCGCGGGCGATGTCGCCGGCGATATCGAGCTTGCCGATCACGCCGCGCAGCACGCGCATGTTCCACGCAAACACGAGCGCGAAACTGGCGAGCGTCGCCCACGCCGCGCCCATGTAACTGTAGCGCGGGATGAGGAAGAGATTCAGCACGACGTTGAACACGGCACACACGCCGGTGATGAGCGCGAGGTCGCGCTCGCGGTCGGCGGCGCGCAGCGTCGTTCCGGCAAGTGGATTCACCGAGTCGAGCACCTGCCCCCAGATCAGCACTTGCAGCGCCGCGCCCGCGACGAAAAACGGCGCGCCGAACAACAGGCCCATCACGTCCGGCGCGAGCAGCGTCGTGCCGACGGCGACCGGCAACGCGAACGCGCAAAGCGCGCGCATCGCCGCGCGGAACGTGACGCGCACGCGGTCGCCGCCTTCGGTCCACTGTCTGGCGAGCACGGGATAAATCGCGGCGACGAACGCGCTTGTCACGAGGCCGAGCGCCTCCATCAGCTTGTACGCGGCGTTGTAGCGGCCGACGGCGATCTCCGCATCGATCGGCCCGGGGATGAGCGAGAGCATGATGATGTCGGCGCGGTTGTAGAAGATGATGAAAAGCGACGTGATGAAAAACGGCCACGCCGCGCTTGCCAGCGTGCGCGTTTCAAGCCAGCCCGGCAGCGTGAACGGCGCCGCGTCGGACAGGCGCCGCGTCATCCGCCGCGCGATCGCCCAGGTGACGGCGCGCGCCGCGAGGTACACCGAGGCGAGCGGTACGACCTCACCGCCCTGCGCAAGCACCGCAACGCCAAGCGCGATCGTAAGCAGAGTGTTCGCCACGTCGACGAGCGCGGACAGCTCCATGCGCTCGTGCCCGGCGAACGCGGCGTGATAGGTGTTCGTGATCGACGAGAACAAAAGGCTCGCGGCGAGGATATAGGTCGCGAGCCTGGTGTCGCCCGCGTAACCCAGAAGCGGCACGACAAGAAACAGTACGCCAAACAGCGCCAGCGACAGCAGAACGTTCGTAGCGACGACGTGCCCGAGGAAGGTGGAACTCGCGCGTCCCATGCGTGCGACCGTCCGCACGATGTACGCGCGCGAAACGTAGCCCGGCAGCACCTCCACGAAACCGACGAGCGCCATCGCGGTGGCGAAACGCCCGAAACCCGCCTCGCCGAGATGCCGCGTGACGTAGCCGAGAAACGCCAGCGACATCGCCTTGGTGACGATGCGCCCGGCGGCAAGCGCGCCGGTGTTTTTCAAAACACGACGGGCGACGGACAAGCGGCAACCTCACACGCGGGGTGCGTTCAATCGGGACGAATCACGCCGTCCATACTGTCCATCCCGTCCATATTGTCCATCGTCACACGTCTTGAAGATCCATTGGAAAGGCGTAGATTTTGTCATGGAGTTCAGCCATGCGTCGAACGAATCGCATCATCGCCCGGGTTTCGGAGTCAACGCGCCGACGACTCGACAAATACGTCCGCGCGACCGGGGTCAGGAAGAGCCATGTTGTCGAACAGGCGCTGCTCCATTATCTCCTCGCGCTCGAAGAACTGCCGGGCGATGCAATTTGCCAGAAGCGCATGGTGCTCACGCGCGAATCATTCGAAACAGTCGTCGAGTGTATGGCAACAGCGACTCCCACGCCGGCGTTGCTCGATTTGATGCGCGAACACGATCAATTGGGCGACAGGCGTTTTTCGGGATCGGGATCGGGAAAGGGAAAGGGCGGATGAAATCTGTTTCATCGGCGTAATCTGCGGATAAGAGCCTAGCCCCGCGCCCGGGCCGCCGCTTTCTTCACCTTCGGGTTGTAGCAAACCCCCGGCAGGCCGAGCATCTGCGGCACGACGCAGTGGTTGCTCGACTCGCAGGCGGTCGGCGCGCCGTCGCCCGCGAGGAAATGCGCCGGCAGGTCGGCCTCGGCGTAAAACGGCCGGCCGATGCCGATCATGTCCGCGTCGCCGGCGCCAAGAATCGAGTCGGCCTCTTCGCGCGTGCGGATGCCGCCGACGCCGAACACCGGCACGCGCACGGCGCGTTTGACCGGCGCGAACACGCCTCGGTTCCACGTCGGCGAAAACGGATGGCGCCGGGCCCCATACCACATCGCGGCGCGCATGACGTGAAAGCGATAGCGGCTGCCGGTCGCCTCGGCGAACATGCGGGAGAGGTTCGCGT
>JAIOHV010000229.1 GCA_019912885.1 bacterium | reverse complement strand
AACCCCGGCAACTCCGGCGGGCCGCTTCTGAATCTCGCCGGCGAGGTGGTCGGCGTGAACACCGCCATCGTCAAGCACGCGCAGGGGATCGGATTCGCGCTGCCGTCGAACATGGCCAAGAGCCTTTTGCCGGGGCTTGCGCGCGAAGGGCGTATCCGCCGCGGCTACGCGGGCATCGGCCTTGCCGACGTGAACCCCGCCATCGCCCGCCGCGTGAAGGCCGATTCCGGCGCGGTCGTCGTGCGCGTGGACGAGCGCGGCCCGGCCGGCGTCGCGGGCCTTCGCGCGGGCGACGTGATCGTCGCGATCGACGGCGAGAAGATCGATTCCGCCATGGACGCCTCGCGCAAGATCGCCGTCGCCAAGCCCGGCGACCGCATCACGCTCGACGTGACGCGCAAGGGCGAGCCGGTGCGCGTGGCGTTCACGCTCGCCAGCCCGCGCGACTAGGTCTCCGGCACGCCGCTCGCGTCGAACCGCCGCGCGTCGATGTCGCCCCGGTCATAGAGGATCGCGAGGCAATCGTTTTTCGCGGCGCGGCAGCGCGCGTTGAGCGTTTCGGGCTCCACGATGTTGTAGTGGTTGATGCGCGTCTCGTAGATCATCTCGAGCGCGTGTTTGCCGCCGAGCACGTTCACGCCTTCCATGTAGAAGATCGAATACAACGGCGCGGGGCCCGGGCGCGCGTTGGCGAGCACGGCGTCGGCGCCGTCGGCGAGCTCGGGCACGTCCTGTTTGATCTGACGCAGGATGTGCCAGGCCATCTCGCCATTCGAGCGCATCAGGAATTCCTTGTGCTTGATCGACAGCACGTGGCATGCAAGCACGAGGGCGACCATCGCCGCGGTCAGCACGGTGAACGCGCGGCGCCCGCGCGCGAGGCCCCAGTCGTGGATGTCGAGCACGCCAAGCCCCAGGAAGATCGCGAAAAACGCGGCCGACTTGTAGGTGTATAGCTCGGAAACGCGCGTCGCGAGCGCGTCGGGGAAAAACGACAGCGCCATCAGCGCGAACAGGATCGCGAGCGACGTGCGATGCCGCGGATCGCGCCGCGCGAAACGCACCACGCCGACGGCGAGCCACGACGCCACGACGGCGATGACGACGGCCGTCGCGATCGCAAACGGCAGGCTCGCCTTGCGAAGGACGATGATCGTCGAACCGACGGGCGACAGCAGCGAAAGCAGCATCAGGCCGATATTTTTCGGCACGTTCGCGCCTAGCCACAGTTCGTAGCGCGAGCGGTAGCCGTAAACCATCGGCACGACGCCCGCCTGGTGCCGCATGAACAGGTAGAGGGCAAGCGCGGCGGCAACGGCGAGGCCGCAGGCGATCGCCGCGCGCCGGTCGATCCGCCACAAGTGCAGCGCCACGAGCGTGAGCGCGAGCATCGCAAATGTGACGCCGGAATCCTTCCAGAAAAGCGCGAGCAGCAAAAAGAAAAACGCCGCGGCGGCATGGCGGTATCCCGCCGCATCGCGCGGAAGCAGAACGCAAAGCGCGAGCAGGCCGAAGGTCGTCGACCACACCTGGCTTGCCGCATCCGCGGACAGGACCGCCATCGCATTGGTTTGATGCAGGCCGAAAAACACGGCGGACGCCGTGCCGGCGACGCGGCCGAAACCCAGGCGCAGGCAGAGCATCAGCACCGCGAGGCTCCCCAGCAGATGCCCGAGGATGGCGGCGGCATGGTAGAAGGCCGGATTCCGCCCGATGAGCTGATAGTTCAGACGGATGAGCAGGAACTCGAACGGGCGGTAGAACTCCGGGTTGTACGTCTCGAGAAACAGCTCCGCGACGGACTCGTGCGCGGTCTGCGCCACCGTGTTCCAGGAGTGGAAATCGTCTGCGTAAAGGCGAAGGTTCAGCGCCGGAGCGAACACCGCGGTGATGCCGACAAGGCACAAAGCGAGGATCGGCATCCACCGCCGGCCGAGCCACGCGGAAAGCTCCGCGAGCCGGCGGTCGTCCGGAAGGTCGGCGGACAGGGGCATCGCGCGCACGTTAAACGAGGATTGAGGATTGAGGATAGAGGATCGAGGATCGAGAGGAACCGCATTTTCACTGCAAAGGCGCAAATTCACGCGCGACGAACGCAAGGATGAATCAAACACGTTGCGTTCTTTGCGGTTTCTTTGCGTCTTCGCGGTAACGCGCGATTCGTCCACGCAAAAACGCCCCGCGCGCTTTCGCGCCGCGGGGCGTTTTGGGCAGGCGGCCGAGGCCGTCGCTACTTTTTGGTCGTCTCGGTATCGATGTCGAATTTGATTTCGTCGCCGACGGCCGCATCGGACATCGCATTGCCCGACTTCACGCCGAAATCCTTGCGGCTGATCGACCCTTCGACGTGAAACGCCGCGCGCGTCATGCCCCACGGATCCTTTTCGACGTAGCCGAGCTTCGTGACATCGAGCGTCACCGGCTTCGTGACACCCCGGATCGTCAGGTTGCCCGTCACCTTGGCCGTATCGTCGCTGACCTTCTGGACTTTCGTGCTCTCGAACGTGATCTTCGGGTACTTGGCCACATCAAAGAAATTCTCGCGCAGATCCTGATCGCGCTTCTCGTTGCGCGTGTTGATGCTGGCGGCGTCGATGGTCAGCGTCACCTTGCCCGCGTCCATCTTGCCATCCCAGTCCAGGGTGCCGGTGAAGTCCTCGAACACGCCGGACACCGACGCCAGCGCCAGGTGCTTCACCTTGAAGCCCAGGGACGTGTGCGTTGCGTCGAACTGCCACTCGGCCGCCACCGCCGCGGACGCGGACAGCGCAAACGCCACCACCGCAAACAAAACCAGAATTCGCCGTTTCATGGAGCCTCCTACGAATGTGTCATCGGGAAATTGGAAGGCGACGCCTGATTGCGTCGCCGACATCCGTAATGAAAGTACGATGCGGCCGATTGGCAAGTCGCGATCTCGCATAAATTGGTAAGATAACTAACAATATCGACCGATTTCGATATGTCCCGCGCGTTGACGCTCGCCCGGCCGAGGCTATCGTGACGCGATGGGCGATAGAAAACGCGTTCTTCTGTTGATGCGGACCTCGACTTACCGGGCGGGGGCATTCGTTTCGGCGACGCGCACGCTCGGACTGGAACTGACGGTCGGGCTGCCGGAGGAAAACTACCTCGCGAAACTCGACCCGGCCGGCAACATCACGGTGCCGTTTGACGACCTGGACGAGGCGGCGCGCGTCGTTTCGGAATACGCGCGGGAGCATCCGATCCACGGGATCGTCTCGCTCGACGCGCACGGCGTCGTGGCCGCGGCCGCCATCGGCAAGGCGCTTGGCCTTCCCGCGAACCCGCCGGACGCCGCCGCCGCGACGCAGGACAAGCTCGAACAGCGCAAACGATTCGCACACGACGCGGCCCTGGGATCGCCGCGGTTCGTGCTCGTGACCGGCCCGGAGGAGGCCGACCGCGCGGCGGACGCGATCGGCTTTCCGTGCGTCGTCAAGCCGCGATTTCTCGCGGCGAGCCAGGGCGTGATCCGCGCCGACGATCGCGCGTCGCTCGAGGCGGCGCTTTCGCGGTCGTCGGCCATCGTCCGCGATCCGTTCCCGCTGCTCGATCCCGGATGCGGCGCGGGCGCGGGCGATCTGGGGCCGTCGGAGAACGCCGTCGTACCGTTGCCCGCGCGGACCGGCGGCAAGAGCGAGGATGGCGGAAAGGGCGGGGAGAGCGACAACGCCCGCGACGATGCGATCGCGTCGCTGCTTGTCGAGGAGTATATCGTGGGCGACGAGTTCGCCGTCGAAGGCGTGCTGTCCGGCGGCGATCTGCGCGTGCTCGCGATTTTCGACAAGCCCGATCCGCTCGTCGGCCCGTTTTTCGAGGAGACGATCTACGTCACCCCCTCGCGGCGCACGCTCGACGAGCAGGCGGCGATTGTTGCGTGCGCCGAACGCGCGGCGCGCGCGCTTGGCCTTGCCGAAGGCCCGGTGCATGCGGAGGTCCGCCTTTCGCCGCGCGGCGCATTCATCGTGGAGATCGCCGCGCGCACCATGGGCGGCTCGTGCTCGAACGTCTTCCGGTTCGCGGGCGGCGCGTCGCTCGAGGAAATCATCCTCACGCACGCGATCGGCCGCGCGATCCCCGAACCGGGCCATGCGCACGCCTCCGGCGTCATGATGTTGCCCATTCCCGCGGACGGCGTGCTGGCCGGCGTGGACGGCCAGGAAGACGCGGCGGCCGTGCCGGGTATCGTCGATGTCTCGATCGCAGTCCCGGCCGGCAAGCACGTTCGCCGCCTGCCGGAGGGCTCGCACTATCTGGGCTTTCTCTTCGCGGCGGGCCAAACGCCGGACGAGGTGGAGGCGGCGCTGCGCGACGCCTTCGCGAGGCTTGCCGTCCGAATCGAAAAGGCGCCGGCGCGATGATTGCGAAGCGGCGGCGGATTTGGCACAACCGACGCGCGGCGGTTACGGTAGCGACCGCACCCCGGATATCGCGAATCCCGCGGGAGGAATTCCTTGCCTGATACGGACCATCTCATCGAAGCGCGCGCGGCGTACAACGCGACAATAACGTCGTTCAAATTTTGCAATCCCGACCTCGCGATCATTCGCGTGCGTCCGGATGACGGCGTCCCGGAATACAAGCCGGGCCAATACACGACGCTCGGTCTTCTGCGCGGCGAGGCGCGTGCGCCCGAATGCCAGGACGATCCGTACGAACCCGGCGAGGCGGGCAAAATGGTCAAGCGCGCGTATTCGATCTGCCATCCGGTGTTTTCGGACGCCGATCCGGCAGCGCTCGCGCCGCATCCGCTCGGCTATCTGGAATTTTTCATCGTACTCATCCGGGAAGCCGCGCCCGACAAGCCGCCGCTTCTCACCCCGCGCCTTTTCGCGCTTTCGGAAGGTTCGCGGATTTTCTGCGCGCCGCGCGTGGTCGGCAAATACACGCTCGACACCTGCGCCGAGGACATGGCGAGGCACGGCGACGACCTGAATCTCGTGTTCGTCTCCACGGGAACGGGCGAGGCGCCGCACCACGTGATGATCTGGGATCTTCTGCGCCGGGGCTTCAAGGGTCGGCTCTTTTCGATCATGTGCTCGCGCTACCGCGCCGACATGGGCTACGCGAACATGCACCGGCGGCTCGCGGAACTTTATCCAAACTACGACTTCGTCGAGATCACCACGCGCGACACGCCGGGCCGGAAGATGTACATCCAGTCCTTTGTCGAGGAGGGGCATCTGTTCGAGCGGCACGCGGGTTTTGCCGATCCCGCACGAACGCACTACTACCTGTGCGGCAATCCCGCGATGATCGGCCTGCCGACACGAAGCGACGGCACAAAGACGTATCCGGCGACCAAGGGCCTCGTCGAAGTGCTCGAAAATCTCGGATTCGCGGCCGACCACAAACGCGAGACCGGCAACATCCACTTCGAGGAATATTGGTAGGAGTCGGATTCGCGACTTCGGCATGATACGTCGTCGCCCGCCAATCGCCGACACTCCTCGCGATGGCCTCTTTCCTCTTTCCTTTTTCCTATATCCTCGTTCCTACTCCGTCGTGACGACGGCCACCTCGATATTCGGCGGATCGGCCAGCGCCTTTTTCACCGAGCACTGCGACACGGCGCGGATCATCGGCTCGCGGTACTTCTCCGGAAACTCGTGCGGCGTTTCCACGCGGATGCGGATGTCGGAAAAGCGCTTGGCGTCCTTGTCCCAAACGTTTTCCTGAACGACGCGAATGCCCTCGACGGAAAGCTCGCGCCCGCGGCAAAACGCCTGCACGTAGTAGCCCGCGCACGCGCCGAGCGACGCGAGAAACAAGGACATCGGGCTTGGCGCGCTCTCCTCGCCGCCGAACGCGACGGGCTGATCGGTGTGCACGACGTAGCCGTCCCACGCCGCGTCGACCTTCGCGCCGCCGGGGAATGTGATCGTCATTTTCATGGAGGACTCCTTGATGCTGCTTCGGCGCGCCGGGGCAAGCGCGCGGTGCGTTGCGTCAAAGGTAAGCACGGGCAACGCCGGCCGCAAGTCGTGTTGCGAGACGCGCGATCAAGCACTGAGCAAATAATCCGGAAGTCTGAAAGTCTGAATGTCTGGAAGTCTGAAAGATCGTCGCAAAGGGGCGCTTGTCCGTGCCCGAATGAGCCCCCGCCTCCACGCCGCTCGCCTCTCGCCTGGGAACGCCGTGCCCCAGTTCGGCACAAACCCGCTCGTGCGGCCGCGCGCGTCTCGCGCTATTTGCCGCCCCGAAACATTTGGCGCTTTTTCGTCTTCCGGGTAAACTACTTGGCTTCGATATCGGAGGGTGCGACGATCTTTCGCGTTCATCACGAGGTAGGCCGCCCGGCGCCAGGCGCGTCGAGTGGCAAGGCGCTCGCTTTCCTTCTGGCGATCGGCGCCGCGTTCATGTTCGCCGGTGTGGTTTCGTGCGGCGACATGCGCGTATCCGAGGGCCGCGAGGCGGTCGATTGGACACCGCCCTCCGGTAGCGACGACGACGCGGCGGACGACGACGCCGTCATCGACGATGACGACACCGCCGGCGTCGATGATGACGACATGGATGACGACGATGACTCCGCCGGCCCGCTGTTCTGGGAAGACGTCGCGCCGATCGTGTACAAGAATTGCCTGTCCTGTCACACGGAAGGCGGCATCGCGCCGATGGAGTTGAAGGACTACGACGACGCCGTGCGTTTCGCGCCGCTCATCGCGAACGAAGTGGAAGAGCGAAACATGCCGCCGTGGAACGTCGACAACAGCGGCGACTGCAATACCTACAAGGACGCGCGCTGGCTGACCGAAGACGAGATCGAAACGATCGTCGCGTGGGCGCGCGGGGACCGGCTCGAGGGCGACGCGGCGATGGCGCCCGCGATTCCCGATCCGCCACCCGGCCTTGACGAGGTGACGGCAAGCGTGAACATGGGCGTCGATTACGAGCCCGACGACGAGGATCTCGACGACAACCGTTGCTTCGTCATGAACCCCGATCTGTCGGCGGACGCGTATCTCGTCGCCTTCGACATCCGCCCCGGCGCAAAAACGATGGTGCATCACGTTGTCGTGTTCGCGCTGCCGGACGCGGCCGCCGAGGCGCAGGTGGCCGCGCTCGACGCCGGGGACGAACGCCCCGGATACACCTGCTACGGCGGCCCGGGCGCGACGGGCGCAAGTTACATCATGGGCTGGGGACCCGGCAGCGGGCCGACGTATTTCCCCGAAGGCACGGGCATCAAGATGCTCGCGGGGCGCAAGCTTGTGATGCAGGTGCATTACAACCTCATCAACGGCGTCACGACGGATAACACGGCGATCGACATGAAACTTCGGCCGGGCGTCGATAACCCCGCGTTTTTCTACCGATTCGTGGACTGGAGCATCTTTTTGCCGGCGGGAGAACCGCTCATCGTCGAAACCTCCGAGTTCGTCATCCCGCCCGAACTGTCCGACGCCACCTTGTGGGGCGTCGCGCCGCACATGCACGAGGCTGGCAAGATCATGCACGTCGAGTTCGATCGCGAGGGCGAGGAAACGCAGTGCGTTCTGGATGTATTCGACTGGGACTTCCACTGGCAGAATTTCAATCTCTACGAAACGCCGCTGCATGTGGTGGGCGGCGACATCTTCCGCGTGAGTTGCGGATACGACACCACGGATCGCGAGGTGGTCACGACATTCGGCGAGGGGACCGCGGACGAGATGTGCAACAACCTTTTCTACATCGCGCCGGGATGGGTTGCGCCATGACGCGCGCAATTTTTCTGATGGCGATTTTCGCCGCGCTCGCGGGCGCGATGCTCGTTGCGGCGTGCGGCGATCTGGGCGACGGCGCCGATCCGGACACAGGCGCGGCGGATGACGACACCGCGGCGGCCGACGACGACCCCGCCGACGGCGGGGACGACGATACGAACGCCGGCGATGACGACGCCCGCGATGACGATGACGACGACGTTTCGGACGACGCGCCGCGTTTTTGGGAAGACGTCGCGCCGATCATTTACAACAATTGCCTGGACTGCCATCAGACCGGCGGCCTTGCGCCGATGGCGCTCGAGACGTACGACGACGCGGTGCGTTTCGCGCCGCTCATCAAATCCCAAACCGCGTCGCGCGCCATGCCGCCGTGGAACCCGGACAACAGCGGCGCGTGCAACACGTACGAAGACGCGCGCTGGCTGACCGACGCCCAGATCAAAACGATCGGCGATTGGGTGGACGGCGGCCGGCCCGAGGGCGATCCCGCCAAGGCACCCGATTTCCCCGATCCGCCCGAGGGGCTCGACACGGTGACGCACGTGATCGACCCCGGCATCGACTTCGTGCCGGACGCGTCGGTGGACGATGACTACCGGTGCTTCATCGTCGATCTCGATCCCGCCCTGACCGAGGACCAGTTCATCACCGCGTTTCAGATCAAGCCCGGCGATTTGCGCATGGTTCACCACGTTATCGTGTACGCGCTCGACACCGCGATGCACGAAGCCAAAGCGCGAGCGCTGGATCGTGAGGATGCGATTCCCGGCTACGCGTGCTTTGGCGATTCGGGCGTCCAGGGCGCGCGCTGGCTGATGTCGTGGGCCGGCGGCGGCGGCGCGAAACCCTACCCCGAGCGCACGGGCCTGCGCCTCGTGGCGGGCCGGCCGGTCGTCATTCAGGTGCACTACGACTTGCGCCGGTACGTCGGGCCGGATCGCACGACGGTGGATGTCACGCTCGCGCCGTCCGTGGAGATCGAAGGGCTGATTCTCCTCGCGTTCAACGATCAGTTTTATTTGCCGCCGGGCGAGGAGCGCGTGACGATCACCAAGGAATTTCCGATCCCGGGCGCGACGGCCGGCGACGACGTCCTGTTCCACGGCGTGTTTCCACACATGCATTTTTTCGCGACCGAACAACGCATCGGAGCGTGGCGAAACGACGAGGAAACGTGCCTGCTCCAGGTGAACAAATGGGATTTTCACTGGCAGGGTTATGCGACGTACAGCGAGGCGATCCCCGCGAAGGTCGGCGACACGATGCGCCTGTCGTGCACGTATGACACGCGCGGCGCGAAAGGGCCGATCTATTGGGGCGAGGGTCTCGACGACGAGATGTGCATCACGCAGTTCTATATCACGCCGTATTTCGAGTGAGGATCGAGGATTGAGGATTGAGGACCGAGTGGCATCGTGTCGTTCGCCGTTTTATGACGAGAAGAACCACCGTGTCCTCCGTGTCTTCTCCGTGCGCTCAGTGTTCCGCCGAATTGCGATTCCTGCGATTCCAAATTTGCAATCTGCCCCTCATAGCCCTTCAGCGCCAAATTCTGTAAAATTCTGACTTTATTTCGCCCGGGAGGCGCTCGTTCCCATGAACCGTCGAGTCATCGTCGCAACGATCCTTCTTGCCGCCCTCGCGGCCATGCCCGCGTTTGCCGCCGAGATGGTCAACGGCGAGCTGTGGGCCGTTGGCAACCAGCGCGTCCTGCACATCTGGGGCACGGACTACGAGATGGGCTATGCGCACGGCTATCTGCTGGCGCAGGACATCCTGGACAACATGGATGTTTACCTCTATCCCGGTGGGCGCTACACCGCGCCGGAATACGAGTTCATCCGCGACACGTCGCTCGCGACGCTCTCGTTTCACCCGGAATTCGCCCAGGAGGTGCAGGGCGTTTACGACGGCATGGTCGCCTCGGGCGTCGATCTCGATGTGCCGTCGATCGGCCGCGACTTGAACCTCGGCGACTTGATCGCGCTGACCGGCACGCGCGAGCTGGCGGGGCTTTGGTGCTCGACGTGGGCGGGCTGGGGCACGGCGACGGAGGCGGATCCGGAAATCGCGGGTGGCCTCGCGATCGGCCACAACACGGACTACAACCTCATCGACGTCTCGCCGTTTCACGCCGGCGAACACGGCGTCATCTTCGCGTACGAACCGGGCGACCCGGCGCGGCAGCGCTACGCGTCGATCGGCTTTCCAGGATTTCTCGGCATGGTTTCGGGCATGAACGAGCACGGCGTCGGAATCGTGATCAACCGCGGTTCGTTTCGCCCCGATCCGGACGACATGATCCTCGATCCCAAGCCCGACATCGGGGTGTTCGAGACGCGGCGCGCGATCAGCCTCGCCGACCACAACGGCGACGGCGAAAACAACATCCTCGACATCCACGATTACTACGCCGACGAGGTGCGGCAATACGCGTCGATCATCGTCCAGGCGTTCGGCCCGGCGGCGAATTTCCAGCCGCCGACGGCCGCGCTCGAGATCAACAACCTCACGCGCGCCTCGCGACTGCCGGGCGATGATCCGAACCTTGCGCCCAATCAGATCCTGACGCTCAACTGGGAAGACAAGCTTTTCCCGACGCGGCCGTTCTTCCACCAGTTCCGCTACAACTACTCGCTGAACGTCATCAACGACTACCAGAAGAAGGTGAACCTCGAATCGATCTGGGGCTTCCTGCTGGCCGGCGCGGGCGCGCGCGATGTTTCCGTCACGTTGCACTCGATGATCTGGCTTCCGGACGCGATGCGCGTCGGCGCCTCGTTCTGGAACGACTTCGACAATTTGCCCGCCGAAAACAACGTCTGGTACGACTTCGAGGATCTCTTTTCGCCGCCTATCCCCGGCGACGACGACGACGATGACGCGGGCGATGACGACACCGCGGACGACGACGCGGACGACGACGATGCGTCCGGTGACGATGATGCGGCCGACGATGACGATGATTTGTCGGACGATGACGATGCGTCAGATGACGACGACGCGGCCGCGGATGACGATGCCGCCGCGGACGGCGCTGCAGCGGAAGAGGACAGCGCGCCGGAAGGCGAAATGGAAGGCTGCGGCTGTTGAGAATGAAGATGGAGGTTTGGAGATTGAAGATTGGGAGTAAGCGCGGCGATCAAGGCAAGCGCGGCGGGAATTTGCACGCCTTGTCGTCGAGCGTCGCCTGGCCACTCAAACCGGAAACGCCCCGATTATTTTGATCGACACCCGAAGCGCCACAACGGCCGTGGGTAATCTTCAATCCGCAATCTTCAATCTTCGATTCCCAGCGCTTTCCCCACGGCGCGCAGTTTCGCCGTCAGGTCCGCGAACAGCTCCGGCGTCAGCGCCTGCGGGCCGTCGCACAACGCCTCGTCCGGGTGCGGATGCACCTCCACGATGATACCGTCGGCGCCCGCGGTCATGGCCGATAGAGCCATGGCGTTGATGATGGTGCGGTCGCCCGCCGCGTGCGACGGATCGACGATCACCGGCAGGTGCGTCAGCTTTTTCAGCACCGGCACCGCCTGAAGATCGAGCGTGTTGCGCGTCGCGGTTTCGAACGTTCGGATGCCGCGCTCGCACAGGACCACCTGCGTGTTGCCGCCGGCCAGGATGTACTCCGCCGCGAGCAGCAATTCCTCGACGGACGCCATCATCCCGCGTTTGAGCAGCACCGGGCGGCGCACGCGCCCGACCTCGGCCAGCAGCGAGAAGTTCTGCATGTTGCGCGCGCCGATTTGCAGCATGTCGGCCTTGGCGGCCACTTTCGCGACATCGTTGGGGTGCAGCACTTCCGTCACCACGGGCAGTCCGACCGTGCGCCCCGCTTCGACGAGGATGTCGAGCCCCTCGTAGCCCATGCCCTGGAATGCGTAGGGGGACGAACGCGGCTTGAACACGCCGCCGCGCAAAAGCTGACCGCCGCGTTCGCGCACGATGCGCGCCGCCTCGCCGATCTGCTCCTTCGATTCCACCGCGCACGGGCCGGCGATGATCGTGAAACCGCCGCCGCCGATGACGGCGTCGCCGATCCTGATCTGCGTGTCCTTCCGGCCCGGCACGCGCGCCGCGAGCTTGTAGGGCGCGGGCTTGGCGGGTTTCGGCTCTTCCTCGGGCGCGGCCTCACCGGTCGGCGCGAACGGTTCCGCCTCGGGCGGCACGCTCACCGCGTCGAAGCCCTTCGCGCGTATGGGATAGCAGCCCAAAATCTTCAGGTGCCGCGCGCGCTGGCGCACCTCGTCAAGCGCGGCGGACATCTTCGGATCGTCCAGGTGTCCCTCCACGTCGATGAAGAACTGATACTCCCACGGCACGTGCAGCATCGGCCGGCTCTCGAGCTTGACGAGGTTCAGGCCGTGATCGTGGAACGGGCGCAGGCACGAAAGCAGCGCGCCCTCGGTGTGATCGGTCATCAACACGAACGACACCTTGCACGGGATGCGCCGATCGTACGCGATCGCCTTTTTCGAGACGACGACGAACTTTGTGTAGTTCTCACGCTGATCGGCAATGTCGCGTTTGACGACCGCGAGGCCGTACAAATCCGCCGCGTCCTCACTTGCGATCGCGGCGTGCGTGATGTCCTGTCGCTCCTTCACGCGGCGCACCGCTTCGGCGGTGTCGGTGAAGCTTTCGATGGTGCAGTTGGTCAGTTGCGAGAGAAACTCGCCGCATTGCAACAGCGCCTGCGGGTGCGAGGCGACGTGGCGGATGTGCCCGAGCGGAACGTTTTCGAGGCCGATCAGGCAATGCACGACCTGCCACACTTCCTCCCCGACGACCGACAGCGAGCTTTCGTCGAGAAGGCGGTAGGTCGCGTTGATCGAACCGGCGATCGTGTTTTCGATCGGCAGCACGGCGAAATCCAGGTCGCCCGCCTCGCACGCGGCCACCACCTCGCGGAACGTGCGAAAACCGACGAACGCGCAGTGGTCGAGCTGCCTCGCGAAATATTTGTTCGCGGCCAGAAAGCTGTAGGCGCCCTCGACGCCCTGATAGCCGACGCGCACGAGCTTCGCGTCGGCCTGCGCGTCCGCTCGCGAGAGCAGGCGCTGCTGCTCGTCCATCGAATATTCAATGATGTCGTTGAAGATGCGCCCGACGTAATACGGATTCAGACCGCGCTCACGCGCCTTTTTTTGCAGCGCCGCGAGCAATTCCTTTTCGCGATTTTTGTCGCGCAGGCTCGTCTGCGGATGCGCAAGTTTCTCCGCGGCCACATGTTCCACCAGCTCCATGCGCCGGCGCAGCGCGGAAAGCAGCTCCTCGTCCGCGCAATCGAGCTCGGCGCGGATCTCGTCCAGCTTCGTCGGTATTTTCGTCATGCGTTTTGCGCCGGACGCAGGCGATGAAGGCCGTATTCGATGGCGTCGTACAGCGCGTCCCAGCTTGCCTTGATGATGTTTTCGTGCACGCCGATCGTGCCCCAGGTTTCGTGGCCGTCGCCGGATTCGATGAGAACGCGCGTCACCGCGGCGGTGCCGTGGCTGCCCTCGATGACGCGCACCTTGTAGTCGAGAAGCTCGATCTGCTTCGTCTCCTCGTAAATCTCCTCGACGCATCGCCTGAGCGCGCCGTCGAGCGCGTTTACCGGGCCGTTGCCCTCCGCGGCGGTGACGAAGCGTTTGTCGCCGACCTTGATCTTGATCGTCGCGTCGACAAGTCCGTCGGTCCGCGAGCGGCGGTGCAGATGGACGTGGTAGCCCTCGACCTCGAAAAAGCGCCGCCGCACACCGGCTTCTTCCATCAACAACAGCGCAAGCGACCCGTCCGCCGCCTCGAAGGTGTAGCCCTGGTACTCCAATTCCTTGATGCGCGCGAGCAGGTGCTTGAGCTGATCGGGCGTGAACGTGATGCCGAGCTTCTCCGCACGGTCCATGATCATCGAGCGCCCTGCGATCTCGGAAACGACGAGCTTGCGCTCGTTGCCGACGAGTGACGGGTCGATGTGTTCGTATGTCGAGGGGTCGCGGCTTACCGCCGAGCCGTGCGCGCCGCCCTTGTGCGCGAACGCGCTCTTGCCGACGTAGGCTTGATACGGATTGTGCTGAAGGTTCGCCGTCTCGGAGACGAAGTGCGACAACTCCACAAGGCGCGCGAGCCGGCCTTGCGGCAGGCATGGGCGATTCATCTTCAACTCGAGCGTCGGGATGATGCTGCACAGATTCGCGTTGCCCGTCCGTTCGCCAAGGCCGTTCATCGTGCCTTGCACCATGACGCACCCCGCCTCGACCGCGACGAGCGAATTGGCCACCGCGCACTCGATGTCGTTGTGCGTGTGGATGCCCAGATTCGCAAAACCCGCGGCGGACAGATCGCGCACGACGCGCTCGATTTCGCCGGGCGTCGTGCCGCCGTTCGTGTCGCACAAGACGAGAAACGCGGCGCCTGCGTCGCGCGCGGCGGCGAGCGTCTGTTTTGCGTAGTCGGCATCCTGTTTGTAGCCGTCGAAAAAGTGCTCGGCATCGTAAATCACCTCACGCCCGGCCTCGCGCAAAAACGCGACGGAATCGCGGATCATCGCGAGATTCTCGGCCGGCGTCGTGGCAAGCGCGACCTTCACCTGAAACTCGCTCGTCTTGCCGAAGATGCACACCGCGGGCGTTTTCGCGTCGAGAAGCGAGCGCAGATTGTCGTCATCGCCGGGAGCGGTGTCCTTGCGCCGCGTGGAGCCAAACGCCGTCAGCCGCGCGCGCGCAAGCGGCGCGGCGGTCATGCGCCGGAAAAATTCCAGCTCCTTCGGGTTCGAGTGCGGGTAGCCGCCCTCGATGTAGTCGATGCCGAAATCATCGAGCGCGTGAGCGATCTTGATCTTGTCGTTGACCGACAGCGTCACGCCCTCGCGCGCCATGCCGTCGCGCAGCGTTGTGTCGTACAGGATGATGCGTCCGTTATCGCTCATGACGCGTCCGCAAGATGCGCGATGACCGCGCCACCAACCTCGGAGGTCGACAGCTTCATCTCGCCGATATTCATGCCGCCCACGAAGGGGATGGTCGCAATCGTCGCGCGCTCGATGTCCGCCGCGGCGCCGTTTTCGCCGAGGTGTTCCAGCATCATCTGCACGGACGCGATCGCGGCCAGCGGATTGACGACGCCCTTTCCGGTGAATTGCGGAGCGGACCCGTGCACCGGCTCGAAGATCGCCGCGCCGCCCGGGTGGATGTTGCCGCTTGGCGCAAGCCCCAGCCCGCCTTGCAGCATCGCGGCGGCGTCCGTGACGATGTCGCCGAACATGTTGTCCGTGACGATCACGTCAAAGCGATCCGGGTTCATGAGCAGGAACATCGAAAGCGCATCCACGTGCTGGTATTCGGTTTTCACACCGTCGTATTCGCGCGCGACCTCATTGAACGTGCGCTCCCACAGATCCCAAGCGTAAGTCAGCACGTTCGTCTTGCCGCAAAGCGTGAGCAACTTGCGCTCGCGCCTTGCCGCGACATCGAAAGCATACCGCACGCACCGCTCCACACCCTTGCGCGTGTTGATGGATTCCTGCGTCGCCACTTCGTCGGCCGTGCCTTTTTTGAGGAATCCGCCCGCGCCCGCGTACAGGCCCTCAGTGTTCTCGCGCACGACAACGAAATCGAGGCCGACGGGCGCCTTGGCAAGCGGGCAGGGCACGCCGGGGAGCAGCTTCACCGGACGCAGGTTGATGTACAGATCGAGATCAAAGCGCATCTTCAAAAGGATGCCCTGTTCGAGCACGCCGGGTTTCACGTCCGGATGGCCGACGGCGCCGAGCAGCACGGAATCAAGTTCCGCGAGCTCGCGCAGGCGTTCGCCGGAGACAAGCTCGCCAGTCTTCATGAAATGTTCGCCGCCGAGCGGATGATGATGAAGGCGCACGGAAAATCCGCGGCGATCCGCGACGGCGCGTAGGACCTTCGTAGCTTCCGCCGTCACCTCCGGGCCGATGCCGTCTCCGCCGATGACGCCGATGTCGTACGTTTTCATAAGCCCGCCGTCACGACGCCGCACGCACGGCCGCCTTGGCGGCGCGCTCGGCGCGGCCAAGCGTTTTGGGCATCGCCTTCTTTTTCGCCAGGCGGTTGATGGCGTTCAGGTACGCGCGCGCGGACGCTTCGACGACATCGGTGGACGATCCGCGCCCCTGCATGACGAGGTCGCCGTCGGATACCGTCACCGTCACCTCGCCCATCGCGTCCTGGCCTTGCGTCGCCGCCTCGACGTGATAGCGAAGCAGGCGGCCCTTGAAGCGCGCGGCCTTGGCGATCGCGCGGTAGAGCGCGTCGATCTGCCCGTCGCCGCTCGCGGTTGCCTCGTGGGCGCGGCCCTTTTTCGAAAGCCGCACGACGGCGTACGGAATCAGGTTGATGCCGCCGAGCGACTGATACGTCTCGATCTGCAACTCGTCGGGCACCACGCCGAGCACGTCGTAGGCGATCGCCTCGAGTTCCTGATACGCCACGTTTTTCTTCGCGTCCGCGGTGTCCTTGAACTTCTTGAACGCGCGTTCAAGGTCGTCGCCCGCCAGGTGGATGCCGAGCTCTTCGAGCTTTTTCGAAAACGCGTGCCGGCCGGAGTGCTTGCCGAGCACGATGTTGTCGGCGCGATGGCCGATCTGCTCCGGCTGCATGATCTCGTAGGTGCTGCGCTCCTTCAGCACGCCGTCCTGGTGGATGCCCGACTCGTGCAAGAACGCGTTCGTTCCGACGACCGCCTTGTTGCGCGGAATCGGATAGCCCGTCAGGCGGCTGACCTTGCGCGACGTGTCGCCGATGTGCGCGACGTCGAGGTTCGTGTCCACCTTCATCAGATCGCGCCGCGTGCGGATCGCCATCGCCACCTCCTCGAGCGCGGCGTTGCCCGCGCGCTCGCCGATGCCGTTGATGGCGACCTCCACCTGGCGCGCGCCCTTGGCGATCGCCGCGAGGGAATTCGCGACCGCAAGGCCGAGATCGTCGTGGCAATGCACGCTCCACACGACCTTGCCCGCGCCTTTCACCTTGCGCCGCAATGTCGCGATGAGATGGGCGTATTCATCCGGCAGCGCGTAGCCCACGGTATCCGGCACGTTGATCGTCGTCGCGCCCGCCTCGATCGCCGCGTTGAACATGCGGATGAGGTAGTCCACGTCCGAGCGCGTCGCGTCCATCGCGGAAAACTCGACATCGCGGCAAAGCGCCTTCGCCTGACGTACGGAACGCACCGCGATCTCCAGCACCTCGGCCTCGGATTTCTTGAGTTGGTGTTTCAGGTGCGAGGGCGAGCTTGAGATGAACGTGTGGATGCGCGGTTTTTCGGCGCCGGCAATCGCGCGGCCCGCGCACGCGATGTCCGCCTCGTTCGCCCGCGCGAGCGCGCAGATGACCGGCCCGCGCACGCGATCGGCGATCGCTTTCACGGCGTTGAAATCGCCCTCGGACGCGATCGGGAAGCCGGCCTCGATGATGTCGACGCGAAGCCGCGCGAGCTGTTCGGCGATCTCAAGTTTTTCGCCCGCGTTCAGGTTGATGCCCGGCGACTGCTCGCCGTCGCGAAGTGTCGTGTCGAAAAAGAGGACCTTGTCCATAACCAACTCCGTATCGTTACCGGCCCCGTGCCCGTGCGAAAATCAGCGCGCGGGCTCGCGACCCCGAATGACGCGTATTTTCCTGTCGCGTTGCAGACCGCGCACTCCGCTGCGCTTCGTTTGCGGCTCTGACATCACAAAATGCCGCTTGCGATGGCATTCCCAATTCCCAATTCCCAATTCCGCACTACTTCTTCAGCCATCCCATCATGGCGCGCAGCTTCTTGCCGGTCTGTTCCACCGGGTGTTCCGCATCCTCGGCCAGGCGCTTCGTGTAAACCGGCAGGCCGGCCTCGTTTTCCGCGATCCACTCCTTTGCGAACTTGCCGGACTGGATGTCCGCGAGAAGGCGCTTCATCGTCGCGCGCGTATCGTCGGTGATGATCTCGCGGCCCTTCATCACGTCGCCGTATTTGGCCGTCTCGGAAATCGACGCGCGCATGCCGGCGATGCCCTGCTCGTAGATCAGATCGACGATGAGCTTCAATTCGTGCAGGCACTCGAAATACGCGACCTCCGGCTGGTAGCCCGCGCCGATCAGCGTGTCGAATCCCGCGCGGATCAGCTCCGACGTGCCGCCGCAAAGAACGGCCTGCTCGCCGAAAAGATCCGTCTCCGTCTCCTCGGCGAACGTCGTCTCGATGAGTCCCGCGCGCGCGGCGCCGATGCCCGCGGCGTACGCCTTCACGATGTCCCACGCCTTGCCCGTCGCGTCCTGGTGCACCGCGATGATCGCCGGCACGCCCTGGCCGTTTTCGTACACGCGGCGGACCATGTGGCCGGGGCCCTTGGGCGCGATCATGCCGACATCGACGTCATCCGGCGGGACGATCTGCCCGAAGTGGATGTTGAATCCGTGCGCGAAAAGCAGCGCGTCGCCCGCATCGAGATTCGGCCGCACCGCCTCCTCGTACAACTTCTTTTGCGCCATGTCCGGCACGAGCATCATCACGACCTGCGCGCTTTTCGCGGCCTCCGAAGGCGGGGCGACCGCCAGCCCCGCCGCCTTGACGGCGCCGGCGGATTTCGATCCCGCGCGCAGCCCGACGACGACGTTGACGCCGCTGTCCTTGAGGTTCAGCGCGTGCGCGTGCCCCTGGCTGCCGTAGCCCATGATCGCGACGGTCTTGCCCGACAGCGCGTCAAGCGGGCAGTCCTTTTCGTAAAACACGTTCGCCATGACCCGATGCTCCTCGTTTTAACGGCCGCGCCCGAGCGCCGCCTTGCCCGTGCGGGCGATTTCAATGATGCCGTATTGCGTCATGATTTCCTGAAACGCGCGCATCTTTTCGCTGTCGCCCGTGACCTCGGCGATGAGCGTGTTGCGCGAAAGATCGACGACCTTGCCGCGGAAGGTATTGATGATGTCGAGCAGCTCCACGCGTTTGGCGGCCGGCGCGTGGACCTTCAAAAGCATCAGCTCGCGGCCGACGGAGCCCGCCGGGTCCATGTGGCTGATCTTAAGGACGTTGACGAGCTTGTGGAGCTGCTTTTCGACCTGCTCCATCGGGTGCTGCGCCTGGTTGACGACGATCGTCATGCGCGAGATGTCCGGGTCCTCCGTCGGACCCACCGCGAGCGAGTCGATGTTGAACCCGCGCCGCGCGAACAGGCCGGAGATGCGCGTCAGCACGCCGGGCTTGTTCTCCACCGTGGCGGAAATCATCATTTTCATACGAGCTCATCCTCCACCTGCTCGCGCACCGAGCCGCCGGGCTTGACCATCGGCGTCACGTTTTCCTCCTCGGTCACGCGAATGTCCAGAAGCACCGGGCCATCGTGCGCGAGCACGTCGCGCAGCATGTCGTCGAGCTTTTCCGCGTCGGTGACGCGCTCGCCGCGGATGCCGTAGGCCTGCGCGAGCTTCACGAAATCCGGGGGCGCGTCGTAGGGCAGGGCGACCGACGAGTAGCGGTGGTCGTACATCTGCTCCTGCCACTGGCGCACCATGCCCAGGTACCCGTTGTTGATGATCATGAGCTTCACGGGCAGCTTCTCGATCGCCATCACGGCCAGCTCCTGGATGCACATCTGGATCGACCCGTCGCCCGACAGGCAAACGACCTGCCGGTCGGGCCGCGCCACCTGCGCGCCGATCGCCGCGGGCAGGCCGTAGCCCATCGTCCCGAGACCCGACGAGGACAGGAAACGGTCGGGCGTCTTGAAGCCGTAATATTGCGCGGCCCACATCTGGTGCTGGCCGACATCCACCGCGACGATCGCCTCCGGGTCCGCGAGCGCCGCAACGCGCTGAATCGCGTATTGCGGCTTCAGTTCGTGCGGCTTGCGCGCGTAGTCGAGCGGATATTTCTTGCGAATCTGGTCGATCGCCTCCCACCACTCGGCGCGCGATTCGTGGATCGGCTCCTCGGCGAGCAGGTCGAGGATCTGCCGGCAGACGGTCTTCGCGTCGCCGACGATCGGCACCTTCACCGGCACGTTTTTTTCGATCTCCGCGGGGTCCACGTCGATATGCACGATCTTCGCCTGGCGCCCGAACGTCGCTTTGTTGCCCGTGACGCGATCGTCAAAACGCACCCCAATCGCGAGGATCGTATCCGCGCGGGTGATCGCCCAGTTCGCGTAGCTCGTTCCGTGCATGCCGAGCATGCCGAGCGACTTGGGGTCGTCCTCCGGGTAGGCGCCAAGACCCATCACCGTGGTGGTGACGGGGCAGTTGATGGCGTTGGCCAAGTCGCGGATTTCGCGCGCCGCGCCGGCTCGCATGACGCCGCCGCCGCAGTAGATGATGGGCTTTTTGCTTTCGCGGATGACGCTCACGGCTGCGCGGATCTGCTTGGGGTGGCCCTCGGTGTTCGGCTTGAATCCGGGGAGCTTCGGCCCTTCCGTGTTCGGCTTCCAGGTGACGAGCGCCTTGCTCACGTCGGAGGGGATATCCACCAGTACCGGCCCGGGCCGGCCCGTGCGCGCGATGTGAAACGCCTGGTGGATGACAAGCGGAATTTCTTCGGCGTCCTTGATGAGCCAGCTATGTTTCACGATCGGCATGGTGATGCCGAAGATGTCCGCCTCCTGAAACGCGTCCGTGCCGATCAGGTAGGTCGGAACCTGGCCGGTGATGGCAACCATCGGGATGGAATCCATGTGCGCGTTGCAGATGCCGGTCACGAGGTTCGTCGCGCCGGGGCCGGAGGTCGCCAGGCACACGCCGACCTTGCCGGACGCGCGCGCGTAACCGTCGGCCATGTGCGAGGCGCCCTGCTCGTGACGCACCAGCACGTGGCGGATCGTCGATTCGATGATCGCATCGTAGATCGGCAGCACCGCGCCGCCGGGATAGCCGAAGATGACCTCGACGTTCTCGTACTCCAGCGAGCGGATCAGCGAGGTCGCGCCGTTGTGCTTGATGAAGCGGGAGTCGTCGAGCGCCATCTTTTGCCGCTCGGTCAATTCGGCCGCGGCGTCGCCCGGCGCATCCTCGATTCCGGTTTCGGCTTCGGCGCGGGCCGTGTCGTCCTCGTGCTTTTGCATCTTGGTCTCCAAAACAAAAAAACCGCCCCCGAATCCGGGGTCGGTCTTCTTCCGCTCTCGCGAGCTTTAGCGACTCGGACCCCGGTTAGCCCGGAACCCCCAGAAGGACGAGAATAAAAAGGCCTTCAAAGCGTCGCATCGGGACGAATATCCACAGTGGGGGCGTGGGTGTCAACCCCGCAAATGGCGGCAATTCGCGACAATCGAACGCCTGCACGCCCGCCCGGTAGGAGGGACGATTTCGCTATGCAATCAATTCCAGAAAACCGCCAACGATTTCATCGAGTTCGTCCCCCGACACGTTCCCGATCCGCCGCCCGAGCCGTTCGATGGAAATCGTGCGGACCTGACTCATTTTGACCCAGGATGCTTTCGGCATGCCCGCGGAATCGATACGATAAGTCAGCGGGAACCCCGCGCGCGGTTCCTGGCTCGTAATCGCAAGTGCGATGATCGTACCGGATCGGTTGTTGAAGATGCCGTGACTGATGATGAGCACGGGACGCTTCCGGGCTTGTTCGTGTCCCTTTACGGGATCAAGATCAGCCCACCAAATGTCGCCCCTCAGTATTCGGGCCATGAATCGCTCCCGAGAAACTCCTCCGCCATCGCCTGCTCCTCCGCCGGATCCAGCTTGGCGCATTCGGCGGCGAGGCGGCGTATTTTTGAATCGCGAAGGATGCTTTTGAGGGCTTCCTGAATGACTTTGCTGCGGTTGGGATAATGGCCGGCGGCGACGAGGCGATCGATTTCGACCGCGTCTTTTTCGTCGATCGTCACGGCGATTTTTGTCATCGGCATGGTGCGCTCCCGTTGGTAGGAGAAATGATAATACCAAAGGCTGGGGAGTCAAGCGGGCGGTATCCCGGCGGTGCATTTTGCTGCGTATCCAAGGGGCGCTTTCAAAAACCGGCGGCATGTTTTCCCGCGAAGGCGCATCCCCGGGACCGCAGGTGTCCTCACCTGCTTCGGAGGAATCCTCGAATCGCAATATAAGCAGGTGAGGACACCTGCGGTCCCAGGGTGTCGCCGCGTGGCGTCAACGGCCGGTGTGGTTTTTCAAGTTCACTGAGAAGCGGACGCAAGGAGCCGTGAAGCGAAGTGGCATTCCCAAGATGCCGTCAGTCGGGACGGACGGGGAGAGCGCTTGCTGACTGACATCGCAGCGTACCCGCTCCCTCACGGTCGCGGTTCCAACGGTAGACCCGATCCCTGACGGTCGCGGTTCCAACGGTAGACCCGCTCCCTGACGGTCGCGGTTCGTATTCATGGGAACCGGTTGCGATGTCCTTCCCGCCTTCCCGTCTTCCCGCCTTCCAGTCTATTCTTCGCTCATGCGGACGGGCACGGGCGCGCTCTTGATATCGAGGATCGTTTTCCTTGTCGCGGGATACGCGCTGTATCTCGCGATGGGGCGGATGCTCTCGACCGAACAATTCGGCCTGTACGGCGTCGTTTTCGCCGTCCTTTCCATCGTGAACATGGTTTTCGTCGTCGGGGCGACGCAGACCGTCAGCCACTTCGTCGCCGGCAAGCCGGGGCAGGAGGGCGGCGTGTGGCGGCTTGCGGCGCTTACGCAGCTTGCGTTCGCGGCGCCGGTCGGCGTGGCGTTCGCGTTCGCCGCGCCGCTTGTCGCCGCGTTTTTCCGCGACGCGGCGATGACGCTGTTTTTTCGCTGGGTTGGCATCATCGCCGTCCTGTACGCGCTTCTCGCCGTCAATCTCGGATATCTCAACGGGCGCGCGCGCTTCGGCAAGCAGGCGGCGATCGATATCGCATTTCAAGTCGTGCGCGTCGGCACGGTGATTTATCTGGTTGCGATCGGCTATGGCGTGCACGGCGCGCTCGCGGGCACGATGCTCGCCGCACTGTTCGTCTTCCTGGCCTCGATGCTCGTCATCGACCTTCGGGGCGTGACCGCGCGCGTGGATCTCGGCGCGCGCCGGCTGGCGTCGTACGGCGTCACGGTCATGACCGTCGCGCTGTTTTTGCACGTGCTGATGACAAACGATCTGCTGCTTTTGAAGCGCCTGTCGCACGAGGCGAACGCGAGCCTTCTGGCCGGCTACTACACCGCCGCGCAATCGATCGCACGGATTCCGTTTTTCCTCATGACCGCGATGGCGCTTGTGATCTTCCCCGCCGTCGCGAAATTGCGCGGCACGACGCCCGAAGCCGCGCGCCTTATGGCCGCGCGCTCCTCGACCGCGATGACGATGACGCTCGCCGCCGTGGCGGGCATGGTGCTGGCCGCGTGGCCGGTGCTCGGCGAGATCGTCACCGGGCTATACCCCGACACCTTTGCGCCCGCCGTTCCCTCGACGAAAATCCTGCTAGTCACGATGGCGATGCTGGCTCTCGTGAACGTGGGGACGAGCATCGCGAGCGGCGTCGGCCGGCCGGGCGTTTCTGCCGGCATATTGCTGACCGCGCTCGCCGTGCAGACCGGATGCGCGACGCTCCTGATTCCGCGCGGCGGCGTCGAGGGCGCGGCCTGGTCGACCGCCGCGGGGTGCGTCGCCGCGCTTGGCGCCATCGCGTATTTCCTTGTCCGCCATCTGGACGCGCGCATTCCCGGACGCGCGCTCGTCGCAATCGGCGCCGGAGGCGTGAGCGCGTACGGCGTGTCGTGGACCGTCGCCGCGCTGTCGCCGCCGGGATTCGTCACCGCGGCGCTCGCGGCGGGCCTCGGCTTTGCGGCGCACGTGGCCATCCTCGCGCTCGGCGGCCTGTCGATGCCCGTTGTCGAACGCGACGAGCCGCGCCGCATCCTGCTTGTGCCGTCGCCGCGCCACACGAACACGCACGACGCGGGCAACCTTCTGGTCGCCTCGCTCGCGCGTCACATCGCGCCGGGGACGCTTGCCGTGGTGCTGCCGCGCGGGCATCGCGGCTACGGCCTGACCGACAACGTGCTGCGCCCGTATCGCATCTACCCCGCCGCGACGCTCGGGCCGCTCGGCGGGCACGCGAACATGGCGCGGCTGTTCGCGTTTTTGTTCGCCAATCGCGGGCGTTTCACGGCGATCCATTTTCTTTTCGAGCCCGGCGCCGTGATGCGCGCGGGGTTGCGCCTTTTGCGCATCGCCACGCCGCGCATGCCGTTCATCCAGACGCTGATGCATCACCCCTCGCCGCCGTCGCACCGGCGCGTGGGGCTGTTCGCCGACGCGGTCACCGCCGCGAGCGAGGAGGACGTGCAGCTCGTCAAGCTCCTTCGCGGCGACGCGGACGTGCATCTGGTGCGCCCGGCGGTGGACGCGAGCATCGTCAAAGCGGACCGGGCGGAGCTTTGCCGGCGTCTCGCCCTTTCGCCGGCGGCCTTTCATATCATGTACGTCGGCGATCTGTGGCGCGACGGCGCGATGCCGCACCTCATCAACATCGCGCCGACGGTACTCGGGCGCTCGGAGCGCATCCACTTCCATCTTTTTGTTGTGTCGCGCGCGGCGGGCACGAACGATCGCGCCGAGCGCTACTACGCGCGGCACCTGTCGGCGTTTTGCGACCGTGCGAGCCTGCACCTGGGACAAAATGCGTTCGACGAATTGCTCGCGCTTCAAAGCGCGCTGCTTCTGCCGTGCGAATCGCCGGACGGGGAGACGGATACGGCGCTCACCGCGCTCGCCGCCATGGGGCGGGGGATTCCCGTGTTCATGCTTGACCGGTCGCCGCAAAACGAGGTCGTTCCGCCGGCGCTGCGCGACAGGCTGATCGCGCACGACGATGGCGGCCTGGCGCGCCGCGTCCTGGAGTTTTTCGAGGCGCCCGCGTCGATTCCACCCCAGGACCTGATTCGCCACGTGCACATGTCGTACGATCCGCGAACGGCCGCGCGCAAGATGGAGCGGATTTACGAAAGCCTCGCCCGGCGCGGGGAGGCGTGAGGCGCATACCGGTCGATAGCGGTTGGTGGTTTCGCGAAACGGCGGAATCGTTCGCCCTTGCGGGCGATTCCGATTCGTTTTAGGCATACCCCTTGTCCGTTTGCGGTCACGGCCGGCCGGCGCGGACCAAGGGTGCCCGGATGCGCGTTCTCGTCATCGACAACTACGACTCGTTCACCTACAACCTCGTCCAGGTGCTCGGCACGCTGGGCGCGGACATCCGGGTGGTGCGCAACGATGCCCAGAGCGCGGCGGATGCCCTGGCGATCGGCCCGGACCGCGTGGTGATTTCGCCCGGTCCCAAGGGGCCGGCTGACGCGGGGATCTCAAACGACGTCATTCGCGGCTGCGCCGACAAGCGGATTCCGCTTCTGGGCGTGTGCCTGGGGCACCAGTGCCTGGCCTTCGCGTATGGCGGCCGCGTCACGCACGGGAGTTCCCCCTTCCACGGCAAGACTTCGCTGGTATCAAACGACGGGCGCGGGGTTTTTACGGGCCTGCCGCGCCGCTTCGCCGTGGCGCGCTACCACTCTCTTGTCGTGGACGAGCACGCGCTGCCGGCGGGCTTTGTTGCCACCGCGCACACGGAAGACGGGGTTTTGATGGGACTTCGCCACGAGGCGCTGCCGCTTGAAGGCGTGCAGTTTCACCCGGAATCGTTCATGACCGCGTACGGCCCGGACCTCATGCGCAACTTCTTCGAAGGCCGTTGCGGGGGCGCGTCGTGAGCGGCCGCGTCGCGTTCCGCGCGCTTTCGATCGACGCGAGCCCGCCGGCGCTCGCCGGCGCGCTCGGCGGGCGGGACCGCCTCGCGTTTCTGGATTCGTCGCAGGTCTCCGCGCAGCTCGGGCGCTATTCCTTTCTATTATGGGAGCCGCGCGCCATCTTCGAGGCGACGCGCGAAGGTGCGCGTTTGCGTGAGGGCGGCACGTGGCGAGCGATCGGCCCGGACGTTTTCGCGGCGCTGCGCGAGGTACTTCGCGAGCGCGCGGTCGAGGTGCCGGCCGGGGCGCCCGCGCCGTTTCTAGCCGGCGCGGTCGGATATTTTTCGTACGACCTCGGCGGGCTGATCGAGCGCCTGCCGCATCGCGCGAACGGCGAGCCCGAGCTGCCGCTCGTCTCGCTTGGGCTCTACGACCGCGCCATCGTTTACGACAACCTCTCGCGTTCCTGGTATGCCTCCGCGTGCGCGTTCGGAGACGCGAGCCCCGAGCCGCTGCTCGATGCGGTCGAGGCCGATGTTGCGGTAGCCGCCCAATCCGCCGTGGACGACGATCCGCCGCCCGCCGCGCCGATCACGCTTTCCTGTTCGTTCACGCGCGAGGAGTATCTGGACCGCGTGCGTCGCGCGCTTGCGTACATCCGCGACGGCGACATCTACCAGGTGAACCTCGCGCGCCGATTTACGGGCTCGCTTGTCGGCGAGCCGTTCGACGTTTACCGCCGCCTGCGCGCCGCGACGCCGTCGCGATACGGCGCGTATCTCGATTGCGGAGATTTTCAGATCGCGTCCGCGTCGCCGGAGCTTTTTTTACGTCGCACGGGCCGGCGCGTGGAGTCGCGCCCCATCAAGGGTACGCGTCCCCGTCGCGCGGACGACGCGGACTTCAATGCGCATGCTGTCGCGGATCTGATTTCGAGTACGAAGGACCGCGCGGAGCTGTCGATGATCGTCGATCTGGTGCGCAACGACCTTGGCCGCGTTTGCGATTACGGCACGGTGCGCGTGGACGATCACGCGTGGGTGGACGAGCTGCCGACGGTGTTCCATACCGTCTCCACCGTGCAGGGGATGCTTTACGAGGGCATGGACGCGATCCATCTGCTGCGCGCGGCGTTTCCGGGCGGCTCGGTCACGGGCGCGCCCAAAATCCGCGCGATGGAGATCATCGACGAACTCGAGTCGGTACGCCGCGGGCCGTACACGGGCGCGCTCGGATACATCGGCTACAACGGCGACCTGTCGCTGAACATGGTGATCCGCACGATCGTCATGACGCGCGGGCAAGTGATGTTCCACGCGGGCGGGGGGATCGTCGCGGACTCGGACCCGGAGGCGGAACTCGACGAAACGGCGGACAAGGCGCGCGCGATGATCGCCGCGGTGGGCGGGCGATGATTTCGTCGGTACACAGGGATCACAGGGAAGACACGGAGGACACGGAGATTTGTTCCATTCCTCCCTTTGCGTCCTTCGCGTCTTCGCGGTGAAAGTCCGTCGTTGAACACCGTCTATCTCAACGGCCGCTTCGTTCCGCTCGCCGACGCGCGCGTATCGGTCGATGATCGCGGGTTTCTCTATGGCGATGGTGTGTTCGAGACGATGCGCAGCCGCGGCGGGCGCGTTGTCGCCCTGGATCGGCACATGCGGCGACTTTTCGCCGCGTGTGAGCGTTTGGCGATCCGCGTTCCCGAGTCGCCGCGCGAAATGGGCGACGCGATCATGCGCACCGTGGCCGAAAACGGCGGCGGCGATCTGTACGTGCGTCTCACGGTGACGCGCGGAGAGCACGACGGCGCGCCCGGGTTCGCGTGCGACGCCGAGCCGACGCGGGTCATCCGCTGCCGCAAACTTATCGTGCCGCCGCCGGAGGTGTACGAGTCCGGCGTGCCCGCGGTGACGATGCGCATCAACCCGCGCCACGGCGCACCGGCGGCGGCGCTGAAGTCGGTGTCGTTTATCGATTACGTCATCGCCAAGGAGTGCGCGCGTCAGGCCGGGGCGTTCGAGACGATCCTCGTCGACGCGGACGGGTTTGTCGTCGAGGGCGCGTCGAGCAATGTGTTCGTCGTGCGCAATGAGCGCGTTTCGACGCCGCCGGACTCGCGCGGGCTGCTGCCGGGCGTGACGCGCTCGCTCGTTCGCGACGCGGCGGCCTCGCTTGATATCCCTTACGTGGAGGAGGACGTGCCCGAGGCGGCGCTCGCGTCCGCGGACGAGGTGTTCCTGACGAACAGCATCGTCGGCCTGATCCACGTGGCCTATCTCATCGACCCGAACGTGCCGAAAAACGCGCCGCCGGACGTGTCGCGAAGATTGCGCGCGGCAATCGGGAAATTCGACGGTTGAGGCGAAGGAATTTCGAGGGCATACTCGCTCCCAGGAGTGCATCATGGCGACGGCGCAGCACCAAAAATTTGTGGCGATCGTTAGGCGCGACGACGAGTCGGGCAAGTTCGTTGCGGAAATTCCCGCGCTTCCCGGTGCGCTGACCGAGGCGAGAACGCTCGAGGAGTTGCGCGAAAATCTGCGTGAGGTCGTCGCGCTTTATCTTGACGACCTCGATAAATTCGAAAATGAAGTGACCTCGAAGTTTGTGGGATTTGAAGAGATAGAAATCGTCCGCGGATGAGCCATTTGCCGCTTCTGACGGCGAAGAAATTCGAGCGCCTTCTTTTCAGGCTCGGCTTTGAGAAAATCCGGCATGTCGGGAGCCACGCACGTTATCGGCATGCCGACGGTCGCAACGTGTCGCTGCCGTTCCATACCGGTACGTTTTCCAAAAGCCTCACGATGGATATCCTCCGAACGATCAAATTGACGCACGAGGAATACGACGAAATGGTGAGGCGTAAATGAGGGCCCCATGACCGCCACGATCATCAGCGGAACCGAAATCCGCGGGCAGATTCTTGCCGAAATCCGCGACGAAACCGCTTCGTTGTTCGAGGAGCACGGCGTCACGCCGGGGCTCGTCACGATCCTTGTCGGCGAGGACCCCGGCTCGCAAAGCTACGTCGCCGCGAAGAACAAGACGGCGAAGGAACTCGGCTTTCACTCCGTGCAGGAGACGCGCCCGGCGACGATCACCGAGGACGAGCTGCTCGCGCTCGTGCAAAAATACAATGACGACCCCGCGACGCACGGCATCCTCGTGCAGCTTCCGCTTCCAAAACACATCGACGAGACGCGCGTGCTCTACGCGATCGATCCGAACAAGGACGTGGACGGCTTTCACCCCGTCAATGTCGGGCGGCTCGTCATCGGTGAGTCGATCTTCCCGCCGTGCACGCCCGCCGGCATCCAGGAGATGATCCTGCGCGCGGGCGGAAAGACGGAGGGCGCGGAGGTCGTCGTGGTGGGGCGCAGCAATATCGTCGGCAAGCCGGTGGCGATCATGCTGATGCAGAAGGCGAACGGCGCGAACGCCACCGTCACCGTGACGCACACGCGCACGCGCGACACCGCCTCGCACACGCGCCGCGCGGATATCCTCATCGTCGCGGCGGGCGTGCCGAGAGCCATCACAGCGGACATGGTGAAGCCCGGCGCGATCGTGATCGACGTGGGCGTCAACCGCGTCGGCGTCGCGGCCTCCGGCAAGGCGAAGCTTGCGGGCGACGTGGATTTCGACGCGGTGAAGGAGGTCGCGGGCGCGATCACGCCGGTGCCTGGCGGCGTCGGCCCGATGACGATCGCCATGCTGATGCGCAACACCCTGCGCGCGGCGAAGTTGGCGGCGAAGATCAAGAATTAACCACGGAGAACGCAGAGGACACAGAGGGGAATGAGGTAAGGTCATGCCGAATCGAATGCGGAGGTTTGCGATGACTCTCTTTGCTCTTTTCTCTTTTCGGTTTTCCGAATCGCGATGACCGCCCGCACCGTCCTCATCCTCGCCGGCGTCATGGGCTTTTTCGCCGTCGCGCTCGGCGCATTCGGCGCGCACGGGCTACGCAAGGTTACGACGCCCGATCTCATCGAGGTGTGGGAGACGGGCGCGCGCTACCACATGTATCACGCGCTTGCGCTTGGGCTTGTGGGGCTGCTTTTGCTGCGTGCGCCGAATGTGTGGATGTCCACCGCCGCGTGGTGCTTCCTCGCCGGAATCGCGCTTTTCTCCGGGTCGCTTTACGCGCTCGCGCTTTCCGGCGTGCGCATCCTTGGCGCCATCACGCCGTTCGGCGGCTTCGCGTTTCTGGCGGGCTGGGTCACGTTTGCGATCGGTGCGTGGAAGCTGAAGGGCTGATCGGCGTATCGTTTGCCGTTTTTCGGAAGGTTTTGTCGCCATGGTGGGGCGGTGTTGACCGCTCGCCGGCGCTCGCGGTACTGACATCGCAACTTGCCCTCCTCCGCTTTGCATTTGCCCGGCGCGGTGGCAGATTCCGCCTAACGTAGATTTCGCCGGGAGTCCGTCATGGGTTTGCGATGGCGTCTCGCGTTCACCTTGCTTGCGTGCGTTGTGTCGATCGTCGGCGCAGCCTCTTGCTCGTGCGGCGACGACGACGATGACGATGATGCGGTGCCGTCCGATGACGACACGGCTTTCGACGACGATGCTGACGACGACACCGGCGACGACGACGCGGATGACGATATGTCCGATGACGATACCGGCGACGACGATGACGCGGACGATGACGACGATACCGACGACGACACGGAGATCGATAATTCCGTCCTCGGCGTGTGGGATGTGACCGGAACGGACGACGCGCTTGGCGCGTACGCAGGGCAGGTCGAGTTCTACAAAAAGGACGGCGAGGTCGTTTTCGCGCGAAGCGTCCACTACGCCGCGGAATCGTTCGTGGCCGACGAGGGTGCTTACGAGGTGTGGTCCGGTTGGGAAGGCACGGCGGAGCTTGCCGGCGAGGGCGCAACGGCCGAGGTCGTGTTGCGTCGCAACGACTTCGTGACGCACGTCGATACCCTGGCGCGCACGGACGACGACAAGGAAAAGGAAGTCGTCACCGGCGCGTTTACACCCGCGAAGGCGAACGCGCTGACCGCAACGTACGCCTCGACGCCCGCGGGCCTCGTGTCCGCGACGGAATCGCTGACGCGCGCCGGCGAAAACGGCCAGCCGCCCGTCTTCGATTTTGACGACACGTTTTATCCTTCGCATCCCGCGCCGCCTGCGTGGCTGCACGATCTTCTCTTCGATCTTCTCGCGAACTATCACGCGCTGCCGTTTTACGACGATTACCGCGACCGCCCGGAGTTTGACGCGGGCATCCATTTTTTTCCGCACTTTCGGACGGACTACGAGTGGTATCGCGAAAACCCGATGAAACTTCGCGTCGCGAACAAGATCGTGGACGACATCAGCCTGACCGAAACGATGCTGCGCGCGCGCGCTTTCGGCCACACGCTCGGCGAGAAGGCCGCGATGATGGACGCCGAAACGCCGGACAAGTATCTCATGGAAGCGGGCATGATCGCGCGATACGTGATCGGCTCCGATCCGCCCGACTGGCTTGATGAATACGACTCCACGCTCTGGACGGGCACGTATCTGGCGAGCCAGGCGTTTCGTTATCAGACGACGGGGGAGGCCGACGCGCTCGACAACATGATCCGCGCGCTGTCAGCGCTATTCATCTGCGTCGACATCACCGATGACCCTGCGATCTTCGCGCGAACCGTGCGCCCGATCGAGGACGGAACTCCGGGCGACCCGGCCTGGATCGCGGGCACCGGCGATCTGGATGGACTAGAGTGGCGCACCGGGCAGAACAACGACATGGCCAAGGGGATCGAATACGGATTCCTGATGGCGCTGCTCACCTTGCCCGACGATCCGGCGTACGACGATCTGCGTGACGGCATTGCCGCGCGCTCGGTGGCGCTTGTCGAAAACGATCCGGAGCTCAAGGACGGCTCGTTCAACGAGCTCATCATGAGCGGTATCGCGTATCTCGCGACGGGCGACGACACGTATCGGCAGCGTTACGACAGCCTGTTCAACCCGGCCTACGAGCTTTGGGTGCGCGCCGGCAACGGCATGTTCTATCTGTGGGGCATCTCCGACTGGAGCGGCCAGCATCTCAACACGGTCGGCATGTTGACCCTGCAACTGCTCGCCGACGCGATGGATGACGCGCCGCGCCGAGCGCTCATCCGCGCCGGCTGGGAGGCCGGAATGCACAACACACCGGCGACGCGATACGTGTTGTTCCCCATCGCCGCATACGCCTTCGGCGATCCCGGACCCGGCTACGACAAAATCTTCGAAGAGGCGATCTGGGGTTTGCGTGAGGTGCCATATCCCAAGGGATGGTTCTACACGGACTATCGCATCGACCCGGGCTGGTGCGCCTCGCCGCTGCCCGCCCTTTTCTGGAAGTTCGATTGGCTGCAGGGCGGCCGGCATCAAGCCTTGTACGCGCGCCCGTATTTTGAACTGAACTCCTCATCATGCCTGTGGACGAACAACCCGCTCGAAGTGGGCGGCGGCGGCGTGGGCAACTGGATCGACGCGAGCGCGGATTACCTGCACGCCTACTGGCTTGCGCGGCGATATGGATTGTTGACGGCGAGCGACTGACGCGCCGCTTTGCATTTGCCGCGCGTGGTGGCAGATTTGCGGGCAACCGCGCCATTTGAGGGAACCATTCCATGCGCCATCGAACGCCGTACCTGCTCGCGATTCTCGCGTGTCTCGTGATTTGCCTTTCCGCCGCTTCGTGCTCGTGCGGCGACGACGACGATGACGATGACGATAATACCGCACCGTCGGACGACGACACCGCGTTCGATGACGACGCTGACGACGACGACGTGGATGACGACACCGGCGACGACGACGCGGATGACGACACCGGCGACGATGACGCGGACGACGACGACGCGGACGATGACGACGATACCGACGACGACACGGAGATCGACAATTCCGTCCTCGGCGTGTGGGACGTCGCCGGCACCGACGACACGCTTGGCGCGTACGAAGGGCAAGTCGAATTCTACGAAAAAGACGGCGAAGTCGTCTTCGCGCGAAGCGTGCGATACACGGCGCTGACGTTCGACCTGTACGAGGACGACTACGAGGTCTGGTCCGGCTGGGAAGGCGCCGCGACGATCGACGGCGAGGGCGCGACCGCCGAAGTGACTCTTCGCCGCAACGATTACATCACGCAGGTCGACACGCTCTCGCGCACGGAGGACGACAAAGAAAAGGAAGTCGTCACCGGCGCGTTCACACCCGCGAAGGCGAACGCGCTGACCGCAACGTACGCATCCACACCCGCCGGGCTCGTGTCCGCGACGGAAACGCTCACGCGCGCCGGCGAGTCCGGCGCAACACCCGTGTTCGATTACGACGACGAATGGTATGCCTCACACCCCGCGCCGCCGGACTGGCTACAGGGCCTCATCTATCCGCTCTTGTCGGGCTATCACGCGCTGCCGTTCTACGACGACTACCGCGACCGCCCCGAGTTCGAAGCGGGCATTCATTTCTTCCCACACTTCCGCACGGACTTTGACTGGTATCGCGAAAATCCGACGAAGCTGCGCGTCGCGAACAAGATTGTCGATGACATCAGCCTCACCGAGACGATGCTGCGCGCACGCGCGTACGGATACACGCTTGGCGAGAAGGCCGCGCTGTTCGACGCCGAGGCGCCCGAAAAGTTCCTCATGGAAGCGGGCATGATCGCGCGGCACATCGTCGGCTCAGACCCGCCGGACTGGGTGGACGAATACGACTCCACGCTCTGGACGGGCACGTATCTGGCGAGCCAGGGATTCCGCTATCAGACGACCGGCGACATGGACGCGCTCGACAACATGATCCGCGCGCTCGAAGGCCTTTTCGTGTGCGTCGATATTACCGACAACCCGGCGATCTTCGCTCGCACGGTGCGCCCGATCGAGGATGGCGCGCCCGGCGACCCGGCGTGGATCGCCGGCACGGGCGACCTGGATTGGCTTGAGTGGCGCACGGGGCAAAACAACGACATGGCCGACGGCCTCGCGTACGGCTTCCTCTCCGCGCTGCTCGCGCTGCCGGACGATCCGGCCTACGACGCCTATCGCGACGGCATCCGCGACCGGGCCGTGTCGCTTCTCGCGAACGACCCGGAGATCGCCGATGGCGAATTCAACGAGATTATCATGAACGGCATCGCGTACCTCGCCGGCGCGGGCGACGCGTACCTTGGCGCGTACCACGCCGGATTCAACCCCGCGTACGAACTGTGGCTACGCGCGGGCAACGGCATGTTCTACGCGTGGGGCGTGTCCGACTGGAGCGGGCAGCACCTGAACACCGTGGGCGTGCTGTCGCTGTTTCGCATCGCGCAGGAGATCGGCGACATGCCGCGCGTGATGGCGATGCTCCAGGGCTTCGAGGCGGGCCTGCGTTTCACGCACAGCGTCCGTTTCGTGCTCTACCCGATCGCGGCGTATGCGTTCGGCGATCCGCCGCCGGGGTACGGCGATATCTTCGAGGAAGCGCTTTGGGGCATGCGCGAGGTGCCATACCCGCGCCAGGCGTTTGCGATGGACTTCCGCATCAATCCCGACTGGTGCGCGTCGCCGTTGCCGTCGCTGTTCTGGAAATTCGACTGGGCCGACGGCGGCCGGCACCAGGGATTGTACGCGCAACCGTATTTCCGCTTCGGCACGTCGTCACATCTGTGGAAGGACGGCCCGCTGCACGTTTCGCGCGGCGTGGAGTCCGTCGTCGATTCGGGCGCGGACTATCTGCACGCCTACTGGATGGCGCGCCGCTACGGCCTTCTCACGAGCGCGGACTAGGGAGGCCAACGTGCGTATCGGCATCGTCGGCGCGGGCGCGTTCGGAACCTGTCTTGGCGCGTATCTGTCGCGCCTGGGGCATGAGGTGCGCGTGTGGGCGTTCGATAAAGGCCTTCCGGAATCGGTCGCTGCGACGCACGAGAACGAAATCTACCTGCCCGGCGTGCCGCTGCCCGACGAGCTGGCATTCACGAATGACATGGGTGAGGCGTTATCCGGCGCGCGACTCGTGATTCTTGCCGTGCCGTCGGCGCACATGCGCAAGGTGGCGCGCGCCGCGCGCGATCACCTGCCGGCGGGTGTTTCGATCGTCTCGACCGCCAAGGGCATCGAGAACGAGACGCTGAAATTCATGCACGAGGTGCTCGAGGACGAACTGCCCGATCACCGCGGACGGCTGACTTTCCTTTCCGGTCCCTCGTTCGCCAAGGAGGTCGCGCGCGGCAAGCCCGCGGACGTGGCGCTCGCCGCGCGGGATATCGGCGTCGCGCGCGAGGTGCAGGCGGTACTGCACTCCGCGCTTTTTCGCGTATACACCTCCGACGATATCGCGGGCGTCGAGCTAGGCGGCTCGCTGAAAAACGTTCTCGCGATCGCGTGCGGCGTGTGCGACGGCCTCGGTATGGGCGCCTCCGCCGTCGCGGCGCTGATGACACGGGGCCTCGCGGAGATGACGCGCATGGGCGTCGCGCTTGGCGCGAATCCGCTGACCTTCCTTGGCCTCGCGGGCGTCGGCGATCTCATCCTTACCTGCACGGGTGAGCTGTCGCGAAACCGCACGCTCGGCAAACGCATCGCGGCGGGCGAGCGCGCGGCGGATATCGTCGCGGGCCAGGCCGCCGTCGCCGAGGGCTACGTGACCGCGCGGCCGGTTTATCAGCTCGCGCAAAAACATGGCGTGGACATGCCGATCAGCGCGGCCGTTTATCGCGTGTTGTACGAAGACGCCGACCTGTTCGAGGAGGCGCGCCTCCTGATGAACCGCGAGCGCAAGGACGAACTGGAAGGAATTTTTCCGCGAATCTGACAGGCTACGATGCCTCCTCAAGCCAGATCGGGCTTGTCCAGACGTGGCAGGTTCCGTTATTTGCCCTGGCGCGAACGTAATACCACGCGTCGCCCTCGTTCCGATCCGTGAATGTCCATCGCGTGCCCGGCATGTATTCGTCGACCGTTACCACGGTTTCGCCATTGCGGACGAGCGCGATCTCCGTTTTCGCGTCGTTCGACACCATCCGGAAGCGCAGAACGCGCGGCATTCGGGCGGCCATCGCGACGACGCTGCCCATCGGCTGTTTGTTCAAAGTGAACTCGAGGTGTACGCGGCAGCCGCTCGTGGCGTAGGTGCGCCGATCGCGCATCGCCTCGTACACGCCGCGCGCGTCGACGGTGTCGACCGCGAAAGCGGTCAGTCCGCCCGGCGATGCGGAAAATTGCGTGTTGCCCGGCCGCCCGTCGTGCGAATCGCCCGCCGCGATGAATGCCACGCGCATTCCGGCGTCGAGCGCGTCATGCACCGAAATCGCGAATGGGGTGGACGCGGGCGCCAGCGGGCATTCCCGGCACATGTTATTGCCGTGCGCGGAGTAAACCTCGATCGCCAACTCCGCCGGCAGGCTGGGCCGCAGCGTCTCGGTTCCCATCCCCGCGGCCAGCGTCGAGTGTGCCGCCGTGACCAGGTTATCCATGCCGTAGAACTCGAGCATTTTTTCGTAACTTACCATCATTTCGCTCGTAGCCATGCCGGCGTAGTCCTCTTCCCACATCGTGTGCGCGCCGCCTTCGCGGCCCACCGGCACGTTTTCGGCGCGTTTCGCGTCGAAAAAGTACGCGATCTCGTGGCCGCGCCAATTGATCTCGACTCCGTCGACCGTCACGAAGCGACCCGGCTCGTGGAACCGCCGCGTCGCCGCGAGTTGTTTCGTCCATTCTCCGGGCTCCAGTTGCCAATCGTGCGTCGTCAGCGACGCAACATCGAGAAAGGACACGTCGCGCGCGTACCGATAGTAGTTTTCCGGGCTGCCGACCCCGTCGTCGAGCGCGCTGTGCCCGTGAATATCGCCCCACACGACGCGGCGCGCGGCGGGATTGTCGGAAACGAACGTCGGATTAGGCCGCGCCTGAAAATCGATGTCGCCAGAGCGCGCGCTGACGAAATGCCGCCACACGCCGGGATCCGGCGCCTTCGCGATCGGAATCCGGATGGTCGCGGTTTCGGTCTTCGGTTTCGCGATCGTCTTGATCGTTCCCGCCGTTTCCGGATGGCTGCGGCTCAGGATGGTCAATTCGTCGATCTTGCCCGCGGGATTGCCCCAAAGGTCTTCGAGCCGGCATCCCACCGCCGGCACGGCGTCGCGCGGGACAAACGTATCCGCGACGCACGCAAGGCGCTCGGGCTCGGCCGCGCGAACACGGACCTTGCTGACGGTACTGATGATGCCGTGGTAATCGTCGGCATCCGTATCGGCCAACACGCGAAAGGAGAAGTCATCCCGAACCACGCGGGGCGCCTCGATATCGTTGATGACAAACCGGATCGAGCGGCCGGCGGGAATGCCCTCCTTCGGCGCGGTGACCACCACCGCGCGGCGCGCAAATTCGGTGGACTCGATAAAAACGGGCAGGGGGGTCTTCCCCAGCGACGCCGTCACATAACCGGGCTCTTCCGGATTCTCGGCCTGGTAAAGCTCGCGCGGGGTCTGGGCGCCGAAGTAGTAGTGGGGAAATCGAACGACCACGCGGCCGTCCTCGAGGAGGGGCTTGTCGAGACGCACGTCGATCGTCCAGGTGACGCGTGAACCGACGCGGACGGTTTTCGGTAAAACCTCGACCGTGCCCCGGACGAATTCCGGTCCCGGCGGGCGGTAATTGCGGATCGCCAGGATCGCCGCAATCGTGACGACGGCCACGACGACCACGCCGGCAAAAAGGGAGAAACGGCTCGAAAAAATTCGCGACAAGTAATCGCCACCACCAAAGAGAACGGGCCGACGATAAGCGAATTCTCCCGCCAATGACAAACGTTTTGTCCCGCGGGACGCGTTTGCGGCGCCGGTTCAAGGCGCCGATCGGCATGCCGAAAAGGCGGCAGACGCGAGAATCCGGCCAGAAAAGCCGACGTTGGCATGCCCTGGGATTATTGTCCGGGACGCGGCCGGGAGCCTGACGGTCGGCGTCTTGGCGCGCTATGATTGGGAATATCCGAATGAACGGAACAATCCGGAAAAACCTGAGGAGCCGGGCGCGGTGACCGCGAGCGCCGGTTCGATCGCGCGGGCGGCCGGCACGTGGCACGTCACCGGCGCGCTTGCCGCCGGGTGCGTCGTCCTGCGTCTTTTGGTGCTCAACCGCGGACTCGTGTGGTTCGACGAAGGCGAGGTCCTCTACTACGTCGAACGCATCTTGCGCGGCGAGATCCCCGCGCGCGATTTCGCCATCAACTCCTACGGCCTGGTCCGTTATTACGCGCTCGCGGCGTTGTTGTCGGTCACGGGCGTATCGTTGACCGCGCTGCACCTGATCTGGATCGGCGTCCAGGCGGCGGCGACGATCGCGCTGCATCGGCTGGCGCTGCGCGCCGTGTCGCCGCTTTTTGCGCTTGCGCCGCCCGTCGCGTTTCTGCTCGCTCCCGGACCCGCGCACAAGGCGTTCTGGGTGCTCGGCATGCTCGCCGCCGCGCTGGCCGGACACGGATTCGTCACGTCGCCCGCGCGGCGCGGCGCCCTCGTGCTTGCCGCCGTGGTCTTCGGCGCGACGCTCTTGCGCCTGGATATCGGCGCGGCGGCCGCCGGGGGCGCGATGCTCGCCTCGTGGCTCGTGCGTCGGCGAGGTGAACACGCACTCGCGAAATACGCCTTCATCGGCGCGCTGGCGTCCCTGGCGCTCGCCTTCGCGCTGCCGATCGCTTTCCACGCGGCGACCGGCACGATATCCCCGGCGCTCGCGCAATTCGCCGACGAGGTGCAAAAGAATCTCGCCATTGAGGAGCCGCGCATGCCCGCGCCGTGGACCGCCGTCACCGGCCCGCGCCGCCTGGATGCGCTGCTGCTGTGGTGGCCGATCGTCGCTCTCGCCGCGATGGCCGCGCACCTGCTTTTCGCTGGGAGCGCAGGCGTCCCGCCCGCTTCGAATGCGACGTTGTCCTCCGGGAGCGCAGGCGTCCGGCCTTCTTCGAAAGAAAAAACCGCCGGGCCAACCAACCCCCAAAAACCACGCGATCTCGCCGGGTCGACGGGCTCCTCCCCGGGACCGCAGGTGTCCTCACCTGCTTCGAAATACACCCGCGCCCGCCTCGCCGGCCACGCCGTCGTCGCGCTTGTGTGCCTCGCCGCGGCGCACCCGATCCGCGTCAAGCCCGACATCTCCCACGCGCTGCAGGCCGCGCCGTTTGCCGTGCTGCTTTCGGCCATCGTCCTTCAGGCGCTGCGCGATCATCTGGCGCCAAATCCCCGCTGGCCGCTTTCGACCAGCCTTGTGGCGGCGCTCGTTTTCGCGTCGGTCCTGCCGTTTGCGGCCGCGGTCACGCACCACCCGGCCGATCCCTACACCGGCGCCGTCTCGAACCGCTTCGCACGCGCGAGGTCGGTGCGCATCGGGCGCGACACGCTGCGCCTGTTCGAGCACGAGGCCATCGAATTGCGCGACCTGCTCACCGAGATCAACGCGCTCGGCGGCGAATGCGATCGCCTGTTCGCGCCGACCAATCAACCGCTGCTCTATTTCCTTTCCGGCCGGCGCGACCCGACGGGCTATCCGTCGCTCGTCTTTTATGCCGACAGCGTCGAGAGCCAGGACCGCGTCATCGAGCGCCTTCGCCAAAATCCGCCGCGCGTCGTGGCCTACATCGACGATTCCATCGAGGGCGACGCCCGGCGCCTCGCGAACGCCGCGCCCATCGTGCGCCGCTTTCTGTACGAAAACTTCAAACAAGCCGCCACGGTGGGCCATTTCTACGTGCTCGAAAACCGAAACATTCCGGACCCGGCGGGAATCTGCGGGCCGAAACCAACTCCGCTGGCAACCGCGGACGATGCACCATGATCGCTTCACGCGCAGACGCCGCCCATTCTGAGGCGGGCGTCGACCTCATCACCGGCCCGGTCGCGGACGTGACAACGATCCACCGGAAAAAGAACACGACGGCGCCCTATACCGGCAACGTAACGATGCGTGGTATAACGTGCACGGGCGAAAACGCCGAGGTGAATGTGCAGCCGGAAGACTGGAACGAGACGAACGACGACGACGCGAACGGCCCGTTCAATCCAACGGACGGCGCGGGCACGTGGAATCCGCGGGAGGCGCACACGAACGACCTGCGTCTCGATCTCGTGATCGAGGATTCGGCGAGCGTGGAGGCGGGATGACCGGCCAGGAACGCCGAAGCGGAGACGCCCTTTTTAAGGTCCGGGAGACACGTTTATGAAGCAAGTCGCAAACGAAAGACAAAGACAACCCGCCACGACGACGTCTCGCCATTCTTTTTGGACAACAATTGCACGATTAAAGAGGGGGAAAATAGGTGACTGTCCCCGTTTTTTTCCGTTTTTTTTGCCTTAAATTATTTGAACTTTAGCATTAAGTTATATCTGCTAATATATCCGAATATATGCGGAGAAATAGTTGGACACGCCAGCGTTATGCCATCTTGCCCTTTCTCGAATTCTTTTTTAATATTAATAGTTCCGCCAAGTTTATAATATTTCGCAAGCGATCCCCGTGTTGCTTTGACGTAGACATTTCTTTGCGCTTGAAATTCAGTGATATTGCGCTGATTCTGTAGGTGCTTTGATAGCGGCATAATTTTTTTGGTATCTTCCATGGATCCATATAGCTTGATTTCTGCAAGCAGCAATTGTTCAAAATTGTGGCAAAAATATTTTAGTGCTTTTTCGGGATTTTCCTCGCTATCGTCTGTCCCTATTCTTTTTCGATATTGCTCCCGTTGTAGTGATTTTAGATCGCGTTCTTTTTGTAGCTTTAATTCGTGGCACGCCGTAAAGTCATATCGAAGATGGTAATTATTGTATATATAAGAATCCATTTCGCATTTATAGGACAAGATGTCAAGCTTATCTCTGTTCTGAGCTTTCATTTGTTCAATGTTATTATCAATTGAATTTATTGCCGACTCAGCTTTCGCGGTCCGGTCTTCTGGCTTGATCTGCGGTGCCGGATGATATAGTTCGCAGCCGCCAGCTACAAGGCAAATTGCTGCCAAAATTAATTTATTCATCGTAAAAAAACCGTGACAGGTGCCTGCTAGATTCCCCATTCCGCGCAAAAAACTGACCTTGGCCTAGTGGTGCTGGGCCTCGCTCCGCTGTTAATTCGCGTACCACGCTCACATTCCCCCTTGCAAATTTGACGCATTCTATCCGCTTACTCGATCGGAGAGAACCCCCCGCGCCCGCGGTGCGAGTCGCCGACCGCGAGCGGGGTCGCCGCGGCCGGCGCGCTGCGCCCTTGCGGCCCCGTGCGTTTCGTTTTAGGCATACCGCGTGTCCGATTCGGACGCCGCGCCGGACGCCTTCGGTTGCTTGGGGCAGGCGGCGCGGAGCGAGGGGCTTTTCGATGCGCGTTCTGGTGATCGACAACTACGACTCGTTTACCTACAACCTCGTGCAGGCGCTCGGGACGCTGGGCGCGGACGTCGTGGTGGTGCGAAACGACGCGAAAAGCGCGGACGAAGCGCTTGCCATCGATCCGGGAAAAAGGGGACAGTCACCTATTCTTTCCGATCGCCGGCCACGATGGAAAATGGGGAAAATGGGGGAAAATGGGGACAGTCACCTATTCGTTCCGATCGCCGGCTCACGGCAAAAACGGGGCGGCCGATCACTCATGTTCGCGGCTCTGTTCGCCGCTCTGATCGCCGCGGCTCATCCGTCCTCCGTCTCGTGACGATCGCCTGACGCAAATCCGTTCGCACGGTGGCTTTTGGGATCGGTTTCCGGCTATGCTGTCACGCTATTGTAGCCTACGGGGCCGGAAGGACAGGAACATGAAACGCCTTTTGATTTTCGGGCTGGCTTTGCTTGCCCTTTGCGCGGGCCTAATCGCCGCGCTGCCGGCAAACGCCGGATTCATCGATTTCGAAAACGGCTGGGACGGCGGCAAGATCTTCAGCACGATCACGGGCTTGCAGTTCACGAACACCGCCGGCTACGACTGGCTCTACGGCGACTGGCGCACCAACGACTACAACGGCAGCTATCCCAACGGCGCGGTCACCGACCTCTATCCCATCCCGACGCAGTTCTTTTCGAACGGCAATTTCTTCGCGTGGCTCGGCACCGATCAGGGCAACGGCGTCATTAGCTTCACGCAGTCCTATGCGACGTATTTCGAGCTTGGCTACTCCGTCAGTTCCGGCATCACGCTGACCGCCTACGACGAGTTGGGGACGGTGCTCGATCAGGAAGTCGGGATTTATGACAACCTCGGCACCGGCCGGCTCGACACGCTGCGCGTGGAAGCGCCGGGCATGGCGTACGTCATGGTTTCCGGCACCGGCAACAACTGGCTGATCGACGACATCTCCACCGACGCCATCCAGGAATGCGTCATCGATGAGCACTGCGACGACCACGACTGGTGCACGGGCGCCGAAACGTGCGTGAACTATCATTGCGTCGAGGGCGAGGCGCCCCTTTGCGAGGACGACGGCCTGTTCTGCAACGGCGAGGAGTCGTGCTCCTTCAAGGACCAGGATTGCGCGCATTCCGGCAACCCCTGCGCGGAAGGCACGATCTGCGACGAGGCGACCAAATCCTGCCTCTCGGAGGAGGACGAAGACGATACCCCCGACCTCACCGATGACGACGACGAGTCGGACCTCGATCCGAACATCGGTACCGAAGAGGAAGAGGAAGGCGCCGGCTGGCCCGAGGGACAGGTCACGGGCGGCTGCTGCGGGAGCTAGGCCAGCGTTCAGCGGTCGGCCATCAGCGATCGGCCAACGGAGATCGGCCATCAGCGATCGGCCGTCAGCGATCGGTCATCGGCGATCGGCTATCAGCGGTCGGCCATTCGTAGGGGGCTGTCATCCTGAGCGAAGCGAAGGATCTCGCCCCGCGCCGGCACGATTGTAGGCCCTTCGCTTCGCTCAGGGTGACAAACCGCGCGGGCGCTGTTGGGTCCGCGGTCCGAATTCCGCGATCGAGAATCCGAAATCCAAAACGCGGCGGCTACCCGGCCGCCGCGTTTGCGTTGTCAGGCGTGCGCGAATTTGCCACCATGGCGCGCATCCGGGAGGGGTCCATGAAATCGTCTCGCTTCGTCTTCGTGTTTCTCGTGGTATTCGCGTTCGCTTTCGCCGCCGGCTGCTCGTGCGGCGATGACGACGACGACGATTCCTCCTCCGGCGATGACGACGCCGATGACGATACGCAAGGCGACGACGACGCGGACGACGATTTCGACATGGACGACGATTTCGACGACGACGCCAACGACGACGACGCGGATGACGATGCGGGCTGCGAGGAACCGGCGCCGTCCACGAACGAGCACACCCTGCTTGGCATCACGTACCTCGAAGCAGGGGCGGCGGGTCTTGCGCACGCCGAGTTCGTTCAGGCGCTCGCGGACGACTCCTCCGACGCGGACGCGGCCTACGGTCTGGTGCTCGCCGGCTTCCTCATGGAAGCCTCCACGATCGACGTGATCGTCACGTACATCAACTCGTTCATGGGCTTCCACGAGCCGCCGACCAAAGCCGCGTCCGACAGTCTGCAATCGGTGATCGACGCGGTTCTGGACGCGGCGTTCGACGGGCTGGTCCTTCAGTTCACCGAGGACGTTTTTCAGCTCGGCCCGCAGCTTCAGGAAGCGGAGTGCCTCTCGTTCGAGCTGGCCGAAATGCCGATCATCTTCGACTTCGAAACGGTCGTCTCGCCCGGCGGCGACGACTGGGATCAATCCGAGATCGCCGCGGTCATGGGCTTCACCGGCGGATTCGGCGGGCTCATCCGCCTTATCACCGTGCTCGATTTCGATCTCGACTTGTCCTACATTTTCGGCCTCGCGGAGATCAACTGGGGCAGCTACGACGTCGGCGAAATCATCTCCATCGTGGTCGATATCCTCTACGAAATCCTCAACGACCCCGCGTTCCCCGACTTCCTGACGCGCGACACGGACGGGCAGGCCGCCTTTGAGTTGTCGCAGATCGAGCTTGGCCTTGGCTTTCGCAACGCGGGCGACACGTTCGACATCGTACGCTCGGAGACCGACGATCAAGCCGGCGACATCATCCGGTACATCGACGTCAACGGAAATTTCGTGTTCGATGCGTTCGACCATTTCGATATCCCGTTCTTCGGCGAACTCGACGAGGCGGGCATGGGATCCGCGCTCGCGTTCGAGGTGATGTTCAAGGGCCTCGCCGATAGCCTCCTCGACCGCACGGGCGACGACACGCAGCCCGGCGTCGATACGCCGTTCCCGCTGGCTTACGTCAACGGCGTGCTGTCGTCGCTCGGAATGCCGGCGATCCTGCCGAACGTCACGATCGATCTGGCGGGCTGGTTTGAGGACTCCACGCCGACGGGATTCCGCGACGACCTGCGCGGCTTCGTGAATCTGTTGCACGCGCTGCTGCCGCCGCCGCCCCCGTATTGATGCGCCCCGGTCGAACGCACGGCGCGTCGTTCGGCGAGCCGCGCGTCGCATACGAAGACAACCACGTTATCGTTTTCGACAAACCGCCCGGCCTGCCGGTGCAGGGCGATCGCACCGGCGACGCGTGCCTCGTTGATTTCGCGCGCGACTACCTGAAACGTACCTACGACAAGCCGGGCAACGTCTACGCGACAGCGGTGCATCGCATCGACAGACCCGCGTCGGGGCTCGTGGTCGTCGCCAAAACGGGCAAAGCCGCCGCGCGCCTGTCGGCCGCGTTTCGCGAGGGGTGGGTCGAGAAGATCTACCTTGCCGTTGTCGCGGGTTCGCCGGGCGAGGGGGCGTTGACGCACTACCTCAAGAAAGATCGCCTCACGAACGTCAGCCGCGTCGTCGGCGCAAACGAGCCCGGCGCGAAGGAAGCGACACTGCGTTACGAAACCATCGCGACGCACGGCGCGCGGACGCTTGTCGCCGTCCGCCTTGGCACCGGACGCAGCCACCAGATTCGCGCGCAGCTCGCGCACATCGGTGCGCCGATTGTCGGCGATACGAAATACGGCGGCCCCGGCGGGCTTGGCGGAGCGATCGCGCTTCATGCGGCGATCGTCGCGTTCGGCCATCCGGTCGGCGGGCGCGAGGTGCGCGTCGCCGCGCCGCCGCCCGATTTCTGGACCGAACGGTTCGGGGATCTGGCCTCAAACGCCCGGCGTCTTGTCGCCGAGCGGGGCGCGCCGATCCCAAAGGCGACGTAGCGGCACGCCGCGCCTGTGCGCGCGGATCATCCGCCCGACGCGGATCTGCCCGAGCGTGTTGCCGTAAGCGAAGTTGACAAGCGAGCGCGCCATGGCCTCGCGCTTGCGCGCGACGATCGTGCCGCGATGGAGCTTTTCGAGAAAATCCGCCGGTCCGTCAAACGGCTCCATCAGCACGTATCCCGTGCCCGCGCCGCTTATCGCATGTGCGTCCGACCCCGCGCCGCGCGCCTTGCCGTAAGCGTTCGCGACAAGCGCCGCGTCGCGGTCAAACGCGGGATCGGCGTTACGCGCGTTGACGCACTCGATGATGTCGATGTGTTCGAGCACCGCGGGCAGCACGCGCGGATCGATGCGCGTCGGCACCACATCGATCATCGGGTGCGGCAAAAGCGTCAGCCCGCCCGCGTCGTGGATCGCCTTCGCGGTGTCGATCGCGGACAGCCCCCGGGGGATGTCGCGGTCGAGAAACAGTCCGATGATCTCGCCCTCGCGCGATTTTACCTCGCACGAAACGATGACGCGAAACGGCGGATCGAGCTCGGCGACCGCCAGCGCGCCAAGGCGCGTGTTGTGATCGGTCACCGCCACCGCGCCGAATCCAAGGCGTGTGTAGACCTCGACAAAGCGGCGCGGGTTCATCTCGCCGTCGAAGCTGAAATTCGTGTGGTTGTGCAAATCGACCTTGATGCGCACGAGCCGAGCCTACTACACTTGGCGCCGTTTCAAACGCATGAACGCTCAACCTCCCAACGCAACCGGCGACGTGGCGCGCGCGCCCGCGACCGTGCGCCTTTCGTCCGAATATCTCGCCGCGATTTTTTTCGGCGCGCTTTTGTTCGTCACGTTCCTGAAGGTGCACGATTACGACCTGTTCTGGCACGTCAAGACGGGCGAGCAGATTCTCGAGCGCGGCGAGCTGGCGTTCCCCAGCGTCGTGACGCACACGAACGACGGCCGCGTCATCAAGCATCACGACTGGTTGATCGAGATCGTGCTTTATGGCCTCTCGCGCCTGGATTCCGTCAACGTTACCGGCCTCATCCTTTTTCAGTCGCTTGTCTTTGTCGGCATCTACGCGTTCCTCTGGCGGCTTGGGCGGTCCGTTGGCCTGGCGCCGGCGATCGTCGCGCCGATTCTCGTCGCGTCGTTTTTGGTCATCCGGTTTCGGCTCCAGATCCGCCCCTTCATGATTACGTACCTGATGCTCGCGGCGTTCATGTTTTTTCTCGTGCGCGCGATGCGCCAAAAGGATGCCGACTTCCGCGTCTTCGCGGCGTTGCCGCTGTTGGGCGCGGTGTGGGCGAACAGCCATCCGCTCGTCGCGCTTGGGGTTTTTCTTTCGGGGCTCGCGTTCGCGATCTCGGCGATCGCGGATGGACGCGCGCGGGCGCTCACGATGAAAACGCGCGTGCTTCTCGGCACGTTTCTGCTCGTCGCGGTCGTTTCGGTGTTTTCGACGATGCATCCGGGCTTCAACTACGCGCGGCTCTGGTACAACCTCACGCAGTACAACAAGCTCGTCGCGACGGATGAGGAGGTCGCCACGAGTTTCGCGCTGCATCCGGAATTCTTCGGGATGCTCGCGGCCGGCGCGATCGCGACGCCGTTCGCGATCCGGCGCGGCCGGTGGTTTTCGCTTGCCGCGTTTTGGGTTTTCGGCCTGGTGGCGTTAAAGACGGTGCGTTTCGTCGGCGATTTCGCCGTCGTCGCCGTGCCGCTTTATTTCGAGGTTCTCGCGGACCGGCCGTTCGCGGGTATCGTCGAGCGTATCTCGCGCCAGCGACTCGTGCCGGTGTTGTCGGCCGCCGTGCTCGCCGCGGGGTTCGTGCACGCCCATCGCACGCTGCCGGCATGGGGCGCGGGGATCGATTGCTCGCGCCTGCCTTGCGACGCGGTGACATTTCTCGAACGCGAGGCCGCCGACCTGCGCCTGTACAACGACATCGCGTTCGGCGGGTACGTCGAGTGGCGCGCCTGGCCGCGCCTGTCGGCGTTTTGGGACACCCGATTCGAGGCGCAGCGGCACCTATTCGAATTGTTGCCGCGCGAAAAGTTTCCAGAGTGGCTGGCCGCCAAAGGCATCCCTGTCGCGCTTTTGGCGAACAAGGGCCCATACGAACCCAAGCCCCTGATGGCGATCGAGCGCGAGATCGTCGACGCGCCGCACTGGGAGCTTGTGTGGATCGACCGGCGCGCGATCGTGCTGGCGCACGTCGAACCGGCCACCGCCGATCTGAGCGAGCGCGCGTTTCGCACGCTCAAACCGTGGGAGCCGATGTATGGCCTTCGCGGCGCCGGCGAGGCCACGCTCGTGCAAGCGCTTTCCGAGGCGCGCCGCGCCGTGGCCGACGTTGCCGACACGCACAACCTGTTCATGCTCGCCACGGTCGCGCGGCAGGCCGGCGCGCGCGAAGCCTCGATCGAGGCGGCGAGGGCGTGCGTCGATACCGACGAAAAAAACGGAAGCTGCCACGCGCTGCTTGGGCTGTTCGCGCTCGAGGCGGATAACGTCGGCGCGGGGCGCGCGCACCTGGAGCGCGCGGTGATCTACGGGGCGTGGGACGCCTCGACCTGGACGAATCTCGGCGTCGCGCGCCTTCGCACCGGCGATCCGGCCGGGGCGCGCAAGGCGTTCGAGCACGCGATCTGGGTCGATCCGAACTTCGCGCCCGCCCGCGAGAATCTCGCGCTTCTCGGTGCTTCCAAATAGTTGGAGTCTGATATCATGCCGGCCATGAAATGCATTCGGGCGCGTGTGATGGCGACGTTATGGCTTGCGGTCGGCCTTCCCGCGCCGGCCCTTGCGAGCGCGCCAGGCGACCTGGCGCCGACGTTTTCCATCGAATGGATCGACGGCTTCCCCGTGCCGTTTCAATCGGGCGTGCCGCTGCCCGATTTCGATCCGCAGGATCACGATACGCTCGACCTTTCCGGTACGTGGAAACGCGAGCGCGTCGATCTGGATCATGACATCTCGTTCGGCGCGCGCGACGCGGACGGTATCGCCGCGCTCGAAGCCGAAGCAGCCGGCCGATTCGAATCGGACTACGACGACTCCGCGTGGGCGACGCGCGAACTACCGGGCCACGAGGGCGATCTCGCGGGAGACGAGTCCGGCATCCCCGAGGGCTACCACGGCGGTGTTTGGTATCGCCGCGCGATCGACGTGCCCGCGGACTTCGACGAGGTGGTGCGTCTCGTGTGCCTGGGCGCGAACTACATCACGGATCTGTGGGTGAACGGAGAATGGGCCGGCGTGCACGAAGGCGGCGATCTGCCGTTCGCGTTCGACGTGACACCGCACGTCGTGCCGGGCGAGCAGATCGTATTTGCGATCCGCATCGACAAGCCGTTTCCCGGCGCGCGCCAGGACGCCATCCCCGCGTGGTTTCTGATGGACTGGTGGAGCTATACGGGCGTGTTGCAAGACATCTACCTCGAATCGCTGCCCGCCGTTCACATCGTCCGTGCCGACGTGCGGCCGGTCGGCCGGCGCGGTTTGATCGACGTGCGCATCGTCGTCGCGAATAGCGGCGCCAACGCCGTCGATGCGCGGGTGGGCATCGAGGCGCTCATCGCCGATCGCACAGGCGGCGCATGGCTTGGCGATCCGCGCGCTTCGGCGATCGCGGGCGAGGCGGCGGTGTTGTCGGGCGGCGCCGCGACATTCGTGACGATTCCACCGGGTGGCGTCCGCGTCGTGCATCTGGTTCCGCGAATCGAGGATGTCGCGCTATGGACCCCGAACGAACCGAATCTTTATGTGCTGCGTTCGACGCTCGAGATCGACGGCGCGCTCGCCGACGAACGCCACAACCAGTTCGGCGTGCGTACCGTGGACGCGCGCGAGGGCAAGATGTTCGTGAACGATCGCGTCGCGTTTTTCCCCGGCGTGGCGCGGCACGAGGAGTGGCCGGACACCGGCCGCACCGCGACGTTTGAACGCATCCGCGACGACCTCGACGTCATCCTCGATCTCAACGCGATCTTCCTGCGCACGGGCCACTACCCCAATCATCCGTACACGTACCTGCTCACCGATCGCATGGGCCTGGCGGTTTGGACCGAGCTGCCGGTGTACTGGATGATGGGCTGGAACTGGGGCTATCAGACGTATCGCCGCGTGCCGCAACAGATGTTCCGCGAGATGGTGTTCATGGGCCTTTCGCGCCCGTCGATCCTCGTGTGGGGTACGATGAACGAGTGCCCATTCGTGTTCACGCCGCAGATCCGCGACTACAACGCGTCGCTCATCGACGATCACGCGGCGTACGACGATGGCCGCATCGTCAGCCAGTCGCCGGCCGCGGACCTGGGCTGGCAGATCCTCGCGGCAACGGTGAACGATCTCGATCTCGCCGGATGGACGATGTACTACGGCGTTTTCTACGACGACGATCCGTACGCCGACACGCTGGCGTTCGTCGCCGAACACCAGGCGCGTTTCCCCGACGTGCCGATGGTGGCGACCGAGTTCGGCTACTGGTCGGAGGCCGACGACTCCGAGGCGCAAAAGCAGAAGGATGTCTTCGACGACACGTGGGTGGCGTTTGCCGAGATCGCCGCGTTGACCGAGGAGGGCGAGGTGAACCCCGATGGAATCCTCGCGGGCACGAGCTGGTGGACGGCGTTCAACTGGTTTACGAAAAATGGCCTGCCGGAATTTTTTGCCACGCCCCTTCAGTCGATGGGCCTCATCCACATGGATCGCACGACGTGGAAGCCCGCGGCCAATGCGCTCGCCGCGGCGTACGCACCCTACCGCGCGTTCGGCGGCCTGGGGCCGATGCCGCCGGATGACGACGTGGATGACGATACGACTGATGATGACATGGGCGACGACGATAGCGGGAACGCAGACGATGACGACTACGCTTGGGATGGCTGTCCCGATTGTTGGAATGACGATGACGACGACGATGACGGAGGATGCGGATGCGGTTGCTGAATTTGCGAAGCGCGACGGGTGTTGTCGCCGCGTTGTTCGCGATGCTTCTTGCGGCGACGCCCGCGTCATCGGAACCGATCGACCTGGCGCCTTACGCCCGCATCGTCGCCGACCGCACGCACGAAACCTTCCTCGGCTTCTGGCCGAACGAGCGCGAGGACGCGGCGTACACCATCCGCGACGAGCGCGGCGACACGTCGTGGAAGCCCGCTCGCCAGGGGCGCGTCACGCTGACGCTTGATTTCGCGCCGCTCCTGCCGGACGGCTTCGTGCCCGATCGCGTGGAGATGGACTGGAACCCTCCGCCGGGCGGCGGCATCCAGGCGCGAGCGTTTTCGTATTGCGGCGCGCTCGCGAACGACGAGGTCATCGTCGCGCCGAATGACGACATCGTTTTTGGCGCCGGCAAGGTTGCCAGGTGCGTCACGCTGACGATGTACGACGCCGGCCCCGCCGCGCTCGTGAGGCTGCGCGTGTTCGCGCGTGAGCTTGGCGTGCCGCCCGCCTCGGCGCGAAGCGTCGTCGTCACCGAAACGGACGGCGCGCTGCATCTCGCCTTCACGCTTGCCGATAGCGCGAACGCGCCGCAGATCGTGCGCGTTCATTACACGGATTTCGGCGACGCGCCGACGCCGGAAAATCTCATCGACGAATTTCCCGCGCGCGAGACGTGGGACGGCCCGCTGCCGGATTTCGCGAACGCGGAAGCCGTCATCGTGACACTGCGCGCCGACGGAACGGAAAGCCGCACGACGCGCGTGGAGATCCCGTGGCGCATCGAGCCGGTTTTCGCGCAAAGTGGCGTCGTCGAGGGCTTTTACGGCACGCCGTGGACGCACTCCGAGCGCCGCGCGATGATGCGCCTGCTCGGACGCGCGGGGCTTGGGCTCTACATCTACGGCCCGAAAAACGATCCGCTGCATCGCGACGAGTGGCGCACACCGTATCCGGACGAGGACATCGCGCGTTTCGCGGAACTGCACCGGCTGGGCGAGCGCGTCGGCGTCACGTTTTCGTTCGGCATCAGCCCCGGCAAAGACATGGCGATGGAAGACGAGGCCGAGCGCGCGACGCTCATCGGCAAGCTCGCGCCGTTCGTCGACGCGGGCTTTCGCCATTTCACGCTGCTGCTCGACGACATCGAGTTCGACCTGGCCGAGCCGGTCGACGGCGCGCTTGGCGCAAAGCACACCGACCTCGCGAACTGGCTGCGGCTGACGCTTTCGGACATGGCCGGCGAGCGCGTTGCGATGCTCGTCGTGCCGACGGTGTATTCGACAAACCGCCAGGAGAGCTGGGCGGGCGGCGACGATTATCTCGATACGCTTTTCGCCCTGCACCCGGACATCGGCGTGATGTGGACCGGCACGGAAACGTTCAGCCAGACGCTTGCCGCCGCGGACCTCGCCGACGTAAACGCGCGCGTCGGGCGCGAGGTGGTCATCTGGGACAACGAGCATGCCACCGATGGCGGCGATGCCTTCGTCGCCAAGGTGTACCTGCGGCCGCTCACCGGCCGCGCGCCGGATCTCGTGGACGCGATCGGCGGCCTGGTCGCGAACCCCATGATCCTCGGCGCGGCCGATCGCCTCATCGTGCCGAGCTACGCGGACAATCTGCGCGATCCGGACGGCTACGACACGAACCTCGCGCGAGCGCGCGCCGCCGGGATGGAAGGCGCGCATGCGTTCGACGAACAGCTTCTGCAATTCCTCGCGCTCGCGTTCGACGGCAACGGCGGTTCGGGCGTGCGCGGCGTGGCGTTTCCATCGAACGGCGTCATGGAGGCGCACGTCGCGGCGTTCAAACAAGCGGTGTCCGCGGGCGACCCGAACTCGACGATCGCGGCGGGCGGCGATCTTGTCGCGTACGCGGCATCAATGGCGACGGCGCAAAATCGCCTGCACCATTCGGCGCTCGACCCGTCGCTTGTGGATGATCTGTGGTATCCCGCCGACCGGCTCACGCACGAGGGCTATCAGCTTCTGTACCTGCTCGCGTGGTACGGAACGCACCTGGCCGGCGCGCCCGACCCGGCGCTGCTCGACGTGTCGAACCTGTTCGCGGGCCTGGCCATCGGCGACCGCTACCAGCTCAGCCTGTTCGTCGTCGATTTGCTGCGCTTCTTTTTGATCGACCGCCTGCCGGAAGCCACCGAATTCGTCGCGCCGGCGATCGGCGCGCCCGAACGCGCGTTTGTGGAGGTCGGCGCCACGTATCGATACCAGGCGTCGAGCGCCGCGCGGGTCGACGTTTACGGCATGCCCGGCGCGGACGTTTTCGGCGGCGTGCTATCGTTCACGCCGGCGCACGCGGGCACGTATCACGGCATTGTCGTGGCGCGTGACGCAAGCGGCTACGCCTTCCGCGATATCGCGATCACGGCGACGCCAAAGAGCGACGCGGTATCCGACCCCCCGCCATTCGATCGCGGCAGCGATGACGACGACGACACGGACGATGACGGCCAGGACATCGCGCCGGACCTCGAACCCGACGATGTGGACGAACACGACAGCGGCTGCGCGTGCTGACAGGGTTCACGCCCAGGCGCGGAGTGCGCGGAGAGAGATCGACGATAAAGCCTACCGCAGGCCCGAGATGACCTTTCAGACTTCCAGCCTTTCAGCCTTCCAGTCTCTTCCTTGAAACGACGTCCCGTGACGCCCAGATCGGCCCGGTGAACGGCACGAAGTCGCGTTCGAGCGTTTCGATCACTTCGCGCGGCAGCCGATCGAATTCCTCGTCGCGGATCACGAGCCTGGCGCGCGATAGCGCCGCGAGCCCGCCGTCCCGTTGCACCGGCAACGGCAACATCTTGCGCACCTCCAGATGCAGGAAGTGGTAGTACGACGCGGTGGGATTGAACGCGGCCCAGCCCGTCCACGCGCCCATCACCGGCCACGCCGGATCGACCTCGTTCACAAAAAACGAAATCGCCGCGCGCTGATTCGCGTTCGATTCCGCCGGGCCTTGCAGCGGACGCGCCAGCGTGCCCATGCCGAGCGACGTGATCAGCGCCGCGCCGACCAATAGCCCCGTCCCCCGTCGTCCTTGCGCGATCCGTGGGGAGGCGGACTCAAGATCGTCCGGCGGATCGGGGATGCCGTACGCCCGGGCGATGAAGGCGAGATTCGCTCGCGTCACGAGAATGTGGATGGCGTGCGTCGCGGCGAGCGCCGCCGCGGGGACGAGCAACAGCCAGTATTGCGCGTAGGGAACGTGCACGGCGAACGCCCCCGCGCCGCCGCACGCGAGCACGAGCGCGAATAGCAGCGGCGGACCGGCGACGCGAGTTTGCGCAAAGGTGCGCAACGCGAGCGCGACGCCGAGTATCGAAAACAAAACCAGCGCCGCATTTTCGCGCGCTACGTCCGCGAACGTCGCGAACGGGCTGAACGTGTTGGCCCAGTTCGCGTTCCAGAAGATCAGGCGATCGACCATCGCGGGCAGCGCGCCGGGCAGCGCCCGCACGAACTCGGGCGCGTACCACGGGTCGGGGATCGACCGCGGCTCGGCGAGCGCGTAACCGACCGCCCACGGCAGCGCGGGAACGGCGGCCGCGACAAACCAGACCGCTATCTCTCGCGTTTGAAACCGCGTGAGCTTGTCCTGAGCGGAAGCGAAGGATAAGGGAGCGGGTACGGACGCATCATTGCGTCTACCAAAGGCGTTCCGCGCGATCTCAAACAGCGTCGCGCCGGCAAACGCGAACAGGGCTTTGGGCGTGAACGTCAGCGCCAGGCCCCAGAAAAGCGCCGCGACGATCGAGCGCCGTCGCGTGTCGCCGCTCGTCGCCTGAAAATAAATCGCCCACGCGATGAGCGCGGTCGCCGGACCGTCGGGGCGAAACTCGATGCCCTTGTCGAGCACGACCGTGCACCACAAAAAGGCGATGCCCGCGACGCCGGCGAGCGCGACGGATTGCGTGGTGCGATACGCCGTCGCAAACAGCGCGGCGAATGTCGCGGCGACGCACGCGAGCATCAGGAAACGCAGCGCCGTCATCGTGCGCGGATCGCGCGCGAAAATTTCGTAGAGCGGAACGGACGCGTAGTAAAGCGCGGGCGGGTGGTGCTCGAAAAAATCGCGGAACGGTAGATCACCTTGTGCGACGCGATACACCGCGTGCGCGTGCTGCAACTCGTCGCCGTTGTATTTTCGGTTGATCGCGCGCTCGACCAGATGCGCCATCGCCACCGCGCCGAGCACGACGGCGATCGCGACGACCGCGCGCGTTTTCGGCGCGAAAGCCGCGTCCTCGCGCGCGTTTTTCACCACGCCCGCGGCGAGACGTTGATCGCGGTGTCGTTCGAGCGTCGCATAAACCGGCCAAGCCAATATGCGCCGTGGAAATCGCCGCCGGGATTCAGGCGCACGCCGCCGCCGCCGTTGACGTCATACGGCGGCGAACGCCAGTCGAAGTTACTCGGCGGCCGGATCGTGCGCGGCAGCGGGTCCGTTGAAATCGGATCGCCGGTGTGCGTGGGATACGCATGGAAGACGCCGTGCGTATCCGTGTAACCCGCAAGCGTGATGATCGTGGTGCCGTCGATCGCCAGGCACTCGCCCGCGGCCAGCTCGTCATCGTCGCAGTTCACGATTTTGGGCGCGTGCCAGTACGGCGGCGTCTTGAAGCCCGCGAGATCGTACGCGGCTGTATCGGCCTCCGCGTCGTCCGTCGCCCCGTTTTTGAACGACGCCCAGATCAAGCCGAAAAACGCCTGATGCGAGTTGGACACGGCCCAGTCCGAAAAGCGGCTGCCCCACAGATCGTCGGCCATCACCTTTTGCCAATACGCGCGCAAATCGCGATCGGCCTCGTAGCGCAGCAGCGGATAAATCGCCACGAACATCATGTTGACGTTCGACCAGTTCGTCAGCGGTCCGTTGTTGGTCAGAAAGACCGTCTGGTCCACGTAGTCAAGGAACCCGCGATCCTCGATCATCTCCGCGAAGAAATCCCTGAACCGCTCCTCGCCCGTGATGAACGCGATCGTCTTGACGATGCCAAGCGCCATCAGCGCGTTGAAGCCGTTGCCGACGCCGAGAAATTCGGGGATGACGAACGAGCCCATGTCGCGTGGGTGAATATCGTGGAATTGCGTCAGGCGGCCGTCCGCGTCGCGAATCGACAGATCCAGCCCCGTCTCCGGCGCGACCTCCATCAGCATGTCGCCGATGGCCGCCGCGTCGGCGATAAGCGCGTCCTTTTTCGCCTGCGGAATATCGGGATCGTCCGCGACGATGTCCCACACCGCGCCCATCGAGAAGATGTACCCGTCGAGCTGGTCCTTGCTCGTGTTGTCTTCCCAGATGAAGTCGGGATGCGCGCCGGAATTGTCCTCGCGCCAGACGTTGTCGTCCTTGTTCGGCGGATACGGATCGCCGTTGATATCGAACAGCGGCTCGGTCGTCTGCAACGGTCCGGGTTCGGCGATCTTGCGGATGCCGCGCACCACCACGCCCGGCTCTCCCGTGATCTCGACGCACACGTGCAGCGCGTCCATCAGCTCGATGACGTTCTGGCGCAACTCGGCGATCGGGATCTCGAACGTCTCGCCGCGGTCGCGCGCGAGCGCATAGCGGAACACGTCGCCGATTGACGCCATGCCGCCGAACATGCCGAGGTCGCCGTGCTCGCCGTAGGCGTCGGCGTTGTCGAACGGGTGGATGCCGGAATATTCCTCGAACGTCTCGTCGAGGTCGGAGTTTTCGAGCCAGTCGTCGATCTCGGCACGCATGTCCGGATCCGAGATATAGGCCTCGAGAGACATGCCGAACGGTACGGTCATGAACCCGTGGAACTGCTGCGCGTAGCGCGCCGCCAAAAGCTCCAGCGCCGCATCGTGACCGGGATCGGCGGGGCCGGGGATCAGGCCTCCCCGATCGAGAGGATCGGTGTCATCGTCGGCCGAATCGTCGTCAACGGCGTCGTCATCGTCCATGTCTTCGTCCACGTCGTCGTCGTCGGTATCGTCGTCGTCCATGTCGTCGTCGCCGGTGTCGTCATCGCCCAGGTCGTCGTCGCCGGTGTCATCGTCGCCGCAGGAACAGCCGGCGGCAAACGGGGCGGCGAACAGCAAAAACAGGACGAGAATGGCAGGGGCGCAGCGAAACATCGTGATATTCCTTACACATGCTTGCGTAGTTCCGGGAGAAACGAGAAGCAATCATATCCAAACAAGCGCCGCGTTCCTAGACGCCGCCGCCGCGTGCCAGGCCGTGAACCCCCTGACGGCAAATTTTTACGCGATTTGACACGATAAAACTCGTGAGGCGCGGTGTTTGGTCGGCCGCGGATGGCCGCGCGAAACGCGCCTTGCACCGGGCGGGATCGGTTGACATTGACCACACGCGTCCTTAAATTGCTTGAAATTGCCTTGCGGCGATCAACGCCGCAAATACAGGAGGAAAGCACCATGAAGCGTTACATGCTGCGTCCTGTGGCTCACTGCAGCGAAGGCTGTATAGCCCGGTCCTGGGCATGACTTAAAACGGCCCGTCGGCAGAAAGCGACCCCGTGAACGAAAGTTTGCGGGGTTTGCTTTTGTGGGCGCGTTGGCGGTTTCGATTCCTGGCACGCATCGACGGTATCGCCTCGAAGATTTCGTCGAAATCCCGAAAAATCCCAAAAAAAGGGCCCCGGTTTTCCGGGGCCTGGCGATGTCACCTTGGGTCGTGTCTTTCAGAAGGAGGGACTTCGATTCAACACGTCCAAAGGAGGGAAGGGTCCGTGACTCCTTTTTCAAGGAGCCACTGGACTTGGCTTATTTGTACCACAATGGTCCTATTTAGCAATATGAGCTATCTAACCAAAATCACAGCCGTTTTTTGACCGCACATCAGGGCAGGGTGGACGCATCCGGGGCGGAATTCGACGATTTTTCTACATCCGATTCCGTTTTCAGAGCTCCAGCCGGGTCCGCGACGCATTTCCGTAGAAAATCCGCGACCTTCGGGTAAGCGTCCAGGCGATTTTTCAGCTTGGCGAGGCCATGCCCCTCGTCGGGATAGAGGAGATAGGACACTTCCCGCCCGCGCTCGCGCAGCGCGGCGACCATCTGATCGGATTCGCTCGCCGGCACGCGCGGATCGTTCGCGCCCTGGATGACCATGAGCGGCGCGCGCATGGTATCGACCTGGTTTGTCGGGCTGATCGATTCCAGGAACTCGCGGTCCTCGGCGAGCGTCCCGTATTCCGCCTCGCGGATCGTTCGCCGCCATGCGCCGGTGTTCTCCAGGAACGTGACGAAGTTCGAAATCCCGACAACCGAAACCCCGCACGCGAATAACTCGGGATATTCCGCAAGACTCCCCAGCACGACGTATCCGCCGTAGCTGCCGCCGAAGATGCCGATTTTTTCCGCGTCGAACCCGCCAGCCGATTTCAGAAATTCCACCCCCGCCGCGTAGTCGCGCAAGGAATTGCGGCGCAGGCGCTTGTCGTCCAGATGTTCGTAGGTCTTGCCGTACCCCGTGCTGCCGCGAACGTTCGGCGCGAAGATCGCGATGCCGCGCGAGAGCAGATATTGAAATAGCCCCGAAAAATCCGGCCGCTCCTGCGCCTCCGGTCCGCCGTGCGCGTACACGACGACACCGCGCGGGCCGTCGCTCTCGCCGGGCGGAACGTAGAGGAACGCCGGGATCACAAGGTCGTCGTGGCCGCGATAGCGAACTTGGCGCGGGGAAACGAACGTTGCCGGGTCGATCCCCGCGAGGCTCGCGTCGGTCAGCGGCGCCGCGGTGTTCGCGGCCAGGTCCGCGATCCAGACGTTGTGCGTTCGCGTGGGAGAGCTGAAGTGAAACGCGAGCTTGTTGCTGTCCGGCGAAAACTCGAGCCCGCCGATGATGCCCTCCTCGATCGCCGGTACGGGCAGCGGCTTGCCCTGCTTGAGATCGACAAGCGCCAGCGTCGATTGGCCATTGACGTTCAGTGTGTACGCGAGGCGCGAGCCGTCGCGCGAGATCGCCAGCGTCTGCGCATCCCACTTGCCCGTGCCCTTGTAGGCGAGCTCGCGCTCCTTTGGTTCGAGCGTTGCGACCTTCGACCAATCCTGCCCGAGGTTGGATATAAGATAGAACGCGTCCGCTCCCGGCGGCCACGCGATGTCGGTGTACGTCGCCCATCCGGAGTGCGGAGTCAGGAGCTGATCGGCGAGCGACGGCATCTCGACGAGCGTGAGGTTGTTGTTGAAGTTCGACTCCCACGTCGACACGACGACGAATTTTCCGTCGGGCGAAAACGCGGCTGCCTCGTTGTACGCATCCTGCTGCAGCACGAGGCGCGATTGGCGCGTGGCGAGATCCATGACGTACACGTCGAAGTAGCGCTGGTCGCGCGCGTTGCTCGCGTAGGCAATGCGCTTGCCGTCGCGATCCACCGCGCCGAGCGTGTGGATGACGTTTTCGTCGGAGGTCAGGCGAACGACGTCCATGCCGTCGTCGTTCATGATGTAGATCTGCGTGCGCTCGTTGCCGCCTTCGTCCATGCCGAACAAGATGCGGCGCGCGTTCGGCAGGTATTCCACGAAGCCGATCGTGTTTTCAAACTGCGTCAAACGCACGGGCTCTCCGCCGTCCGCGGCGATCTTCCACGCCTGATAGGTGCCCGTATCGTTCGAGAGGTACACGAGGCTCTGCCCGTCGGGCGACCACGTCGGCCCCACCGCGCGGCGGATGTTCAGATACGCCTCGATCGGCGGCAGACCATCGTCGGGAGGTTTGGCCGGCGTGGCCTCTGCGTCCACCGGCGTCGCATCGGGCGCCGGCGTCGATTCCGCCGCCGGCGCGGGTGACGCAGCGGGTGAAGGGGTGGGCGTCGGCGTCGGGGTCGCTTCGGACGAGGGGGGCGAATCGCCCTTGTCGTCCTCGGCGACCGCGCGCTCGATTGCCGCGCCGGCTATTACGGTGAGAATCAAAGCGCACGCAATCGCGATCGCCGCGCGCCAAACCCATCCGCGAAAAATTTTGTCGAACATGGCGCGGATCGTAGAAAACGCGCGCGACACACGCAACGTTCGACTAAGAGCGAAACGTCGTCGCGTCTCGCGCCGCGAGACGAACCCGACGCGCGGCGAAACATGCCCGGGGAAAAGCCCATGTCATTCCCGCCTTGAATCGGTGCGGATTTGCTTGACACCGGCGCGGCTCTATCTACAATACGCGCCTTGGCACGCGGCCCGCCGTGCGCCTTGATGGGGTTGTAGTTAAGTTGGTTATAACGCCGGCCTGTCACGCCGGAGGCCGCGGGTTCGAGTCCCGTCAACCCCGATCGACCAAAGTCCTTGAATCCCCGGGGAAATTCCCCCGGGGATTCGTTTTTCCGTGTCGTGGTGCACACCTGGTGCACAAGGATCAGGTCCCAGTGGGCTTTTCGGTGGCCGGGTTACCGGCTACCTAGAATCGCGGCCGGCATAAGGGCGGCGCCGATGTCGTCGACTACCGGGAACCGGGTTTCGCCGAGCCGTGGCATCTCCTCGTTTCGCCCGCCGCCCGAAACCTCCGCAACCCGGAGCGTGCCGTCGAGTTGTATTGCGAGCGATGCCGATCGTGCACAGCTTCCGCGACTTTAAGACGCATCCCGCCTCCCTTGACACCGGCTCCCGTACGGACGTCAATGCCTGATACGTATCGCGCTACTGTCCTGGACCTGCCGCGCACCGGGATACCCGTGTTATGACACAACGACGATCCACGCGACGGCCATACTCGATCATGCGATGGAGGAAGAACCCGTATGACCGCGCCGCGCCGGCCTGGCGCGTCCCGTGAGCCGATGGAAAACCGCGAGGTCAGCGGAAAACAGCTATCGACGACGCGGCGGTTCGTCAAAGTCTTCCTTACCCTACGCGGCCGCCTGATATTGCTCATCGGCTTCGCGACCGTACCGGCGGTCCTGTTCATTTTTCTTGCGGCGGCCCGGGAGCGCGTGGCGGCTCTGGAACGCATGGAAACCGAGGCGCGCCATCTCGGAAACCTGGCGTCGCGCGAACACGCCCATCAGCTCAACGGCGGCCGCAACCTCCTTCGTCGCCTCGGCGACGTGCTCGCGTGCGAAGGCGGGCCGCCGGTGGCGGCGCCGGTCTGTCCGGAATACCTACCCGCGCTTCTCAACGGATTTCCCCAGTTCGCGAATATCGGCGTTGCCGATCCGGACGGCGAGGTTGTGTGCAGCGCGGCGGACATCCGGCATTCGAGCCTGAAGACGAACGTCGCCTTCGAGCGCGCACTCGGCTCAATCGAGGTCGAGACGGGGACGTATGTCGTCGGCTTCGTCGACCGACCCGTCCTGCACCTGGCCCATGCGATTCGCGGCCCGGATCAAGCGCCTTGCGCCGTTGCGTTCGTGGCGGTGGAACTCGGCTGGCTCGATCAACTGGCCGAGCAGGCGAATCTGCCGGCGGACTACTCGCTGCTGATCACGGACCGCGACGGGCACGTGCTCGCGCGTTCGGGTGCGGATACGGGCCTTCTCGCCGCCGAGCAACAGCAACCCAATCCCGCCCTCGCCCAGGCGTTGGGCCGCCCGCACGGAGCCGTCATCGATATCGGTCCCGACGCGATGTCGCGATTTTTTGTGGCGACGCCGATGGAAGGCATCCCCGGTATCTTCGTCGTCGCCGGCTTGCCGTACGAACGCGTGCAAGGGACGGCGAATCACGCCTTCTACCGCACCTTGGTGGGACTCATCCTGGTGACGATTTTCGCGATTGCCTCGGCGATTTTCGCGGCTGAGTTCTCCGTGCTGCGTGTCTTGCGCGCGCTGACGAGGGCGGTGCGACGGTTCGGCGCCGGCGACCTCTCGGCGCGGGCTCCGTTGCCCGGAAGTCACGGGGAGTTGCGGGAGCTTGCCGTTTCGTTCAGCGCCATGGCCGACGCCTTGGCCACCCGGCAAAAGGAGGCTCACGAAGCCCAGGGGCGGCTTCGCGCCCTTTCTCATCGACTCCAGGCGGCGCGCGACGAAGAAGCAAGCCGGATCGCGCGCGAACTTCATGACGAACTTGGCCAGATTCTGACCGGCCTGAAGATGGAACTTTCGACCGTCTGCCGCGTGTGCTCGCGCCGGCCGGACTCGTTGGCCGGCGATGAGGCGATCGTCAAGATGGGCGAGCAGATCAACCGCGCCATCGATTCCGTCCGGCGGATTTCATCGGAACTGCGTCCCCCGGTGCTTGATCGGCTGGGGCTTGCCGCGGCCGTCGATTGGCTTGTGCGCGATCGCGAGGCCAACTCCGGTCTTGCGATCATTCTCAATGTCGGCAATGTTTCGGAGCCCATCGACGGGCTGGTATCGACCACCGTGTTCCGGATCGTGCAGGAAGCCTTGACGAACGTCATCCGACATGCCGACGCAACCGAAGTGAGCGTTGACCTTATGGGCAACGAAGCGACTCTTGCGCTTACGATTCACGATAACGGCAAGGGCATCGAGCCCGCGGACGCCGAAGGGCCCCAGTCGCTCGGCATCCTGGGCATGCGCGAGCGTGTCCACCTTCTCGGCGGCTCGTTCGCCGTGCGGGGACGGCCCGGAGAAGGCACGACGATCGAGGTTGAAGTGCCCCGGGAGGCGCCGATAGCGCCGGATGGCGCGGCGGGTCCGGATGGCGGACCATGAAGATTCTCATCGCCGATGACCACGCGATCGTGCGATCCGGGTTGAGCCGGATCCTCGAGCTGGAGTTTCCGGGCGTCACGATCGGGGAAGCGACGACGTGCGCGGAATTGCTCCGGAAGGTGAGGTCGGCGCCGTGGGATGTCGTGATCCTGGATGTCGCGCTCGGGGCCGAAAACGGCCTGGCCGCGTTGCCGCAAATCAAGGAAGCGCGGCCGAGCCTGCCGGTGATCGTGTTGTCGATGTACAGCGAGCGGCAGTTTGTCGTCCGCGCGCTCGCCGGCGGCGCCTCCGCCTACCTCACAAAAGAGCAAGCCGCGGATACGGAGCTGTTCAAGGCCATTCGAACCGTCCGCAAGGGACGGCGCTATCTCTCGGAAACACTCGCGGAACAGCTTGCCGATCACCTGGCCAAAAAGCCCGGCGAGATGCCGCACGAAACCCTTTCCGGCCGCGAGCTCGAGGTCTTTCTGCTGTTGGCGTCGGCCAAATCCGTGTCGGAGATCGCCGAACGACTCCAACTCAGCGTCAAAACCGTGAGTACGTACCGGACACGCATCCTCGAAAAGATGTCGCTCGCTTCCAACGCCGAAATCATCCAGTACGCCGTGCGCAACGGTCTTGTCGGTTGAAATTGTAGGACAAACGCCGACCGGCGCCTTCCCGCCTTCCTACGCCGCGATCGGACGAAGCCCGATTCCCGGCGCAACGGGACCGAGCTCATAATTTCCTGCATGATGGGATTGGACGTGGAGAGCCGGGCATCGTTCCCGGCATCGGGACGCGCGCGCCGCTTCCTCGGCGAGGGGGTGGCGACGTTTCACCCGGCGTATTTCGCGATGTCGATGGCGACGGGGATCGTCTGCATCGCGTGCCATCTGCTCGGCTTGCGCGATCTGTCGGCGTTCCTGTTCTGGGTCAACATTTTCGCGTATGGCGCGATCTGGCTTGCCACGATGGCCCGGGCGCTCTGGTTTCGCGAGACGTTCCTCGCCGACTGGAGCTGCCATCAGCGGAGTCCCGGATTCTTCACGATGGTGGCCGCGACGTGCGTGCTGGGATCCCAGTTTGTCCTTGTGCGGCATTCCCTGGCGATCGGCTTTGCGCTGTGGATTGCCGGCCTGTTGCTCTGGGTGATTTGTACCTACACGGTCTTTGTCGCGCTCAGCGTTCGGGAGGTGAAACCGTCGCTGGCCGAAGGCATCAACGGCGGTTGGCTTGTCGCGGTCGTGGCAACGCAGTCCGTCGCCGTCCTGGGGTGCCTTGTCCTTCCCGGGCATTCGGGCAATCGGGACGCGACCTTGTTTTTTCTGACCTCCTTTTGGCTATGCGGCGGGATGCTCTACATCTGGATGATCTCGCTGATCTTCTATCGTTATACGTTTCTCCGGTTTTCCCCGGCCGACCTCATGCCGCCGTATTGGATCAACATGGGCGCGGTCGCCATCTCGACGCTTGCCGGCACGGCACTCGTCGCGGTTTCGGGCGATTCGCCGTTCATGGAGTCGATCCGCCCGTTCGTCAAAGGGTTCACGATTCTCTATTGGGCGACGGCGACCTGGTGGATTCCGATGCTGATCGTTCTCGGCATCTGGCGGCACGTCGTGCGCAAGGTGGCCTTCACGTATGACCCGTTGTATTGGGGAATGGTCTTTCCGCTCGGGATGTACAGCGTCTGCACCTTTCGTCTCGTCGAGACCTTCGAGTTGCCGTTTCTCGCCTGGATATCCCGATCCTTCGTTATCCTTGCCATCATCGCCTGGCTGTTCACCTTCTTTGGTCTGGTGAACCGCTTTCTTTATCTGCTCCTTTCCGCATGGAGCGATCTGAGGCGCCCGCTTTCCACCGGATCGCCGTTTGCCGCTCTCGCGGCGACCGGCCGCCCGGGCACCCGTTCGTCGTCACTTGGAGGTTCGCCATGAGCACGACCCCGTTGTCTTCCCGAATTCTGAACCGGCATGCCGCGGGCGCCTTCGTTCGCGAGATCCCCGATTCGGAATCCCGATCGCCCGCGCTCCCTTCGACGGCCGCGCGCGCGGAATCCATGCAAAAAACTGGTAAGCGGATGATTTTCGCCGGCTTCGTCATGACGGTCGTGGGCGTGATTCTCTACTGCGCGGCCTGCTTTGCCGGCGGGATGGATACCGATATCGGCGACATCCTGTTCCGGAACGCCGTCCCGTTCGCGCGGGGCACGCTCGCTTTCCTCGGCCTTGGCACGCTCGTGTGGCTCGTCGGTTCGTTCACCTACCTGCGCGGGGCCATGGAAGCGGACGAAGACGCCCGCGAGGAAAGCGGATCGGGCACGCCGTAAATGGTGTTCGCGTTAGCGGGACGTCGCGGTCATGGCCGGGACGCGGGTCGCCCTTGCCGGTTCGCCTGTTCCTGCGTCGTTCTCATCAGGCGCCGATAGAGAATCCGGATATCCTCGGTGGGTTCGGCATCGAGATCGTCCATCAGCAGCCGCCGGTAATCCTGATAGCACGCCATCGCTTCCGCGGGTCGCCCCAATTCGGAAAGCAGACGCATTTGCGCCTGCAAAAGGTTCTCGCAAAACGGTGACGAATGCCGCGCGAGGCGCAGGCATTCGAGCGCTTTTTCCGGCGCGCCCCGTTTTGCGTGAAGCCGCGCGAGCCGATCGAGCATGTTCGCGTGCGTTTCCTTCAGTTTCTGCCGTTCCGCCTCGCACCAGGAGGAAAACGGATCGTCCTCGAACAGATCGCCCCGGTAAAGCTCCACGGCCCGTTCGAGGTCGTCGATGACGTCCGCGGTCGCCGCGAAACCGGCCCGAAGCCCCCGCGACGACAACTTGCGAAAACGGACGAGATCAAGGTCGATCGGCGCATCCAGATTGAGATAATAAAATTCGCCCCGATTGACGACGTAGAGCCATTCCTGCCGGGCCCGGCGCGGCTCGATCACCGAGCGAAGGTCGTGGATGACGCCATACAGCCGGTTGATCCCGTGCCGGGGGTTGACCTCGGGCCACAGGTGTTCGATGAGCACGTCGCGGTGCTGCGGCGTGCCGGCCTTTAAGGCAAGGAACTTGAGCAACGCGAGCGCCTTGCTTCGCGAAAAGGCCTCGGCCGGCACCGGCCGGCCCCCAAGGGCAAGAGTAAAGGAACCAAGGCAACGTAACTCGAGCCCCGGCGTCGGGTGCGCCGCGGCGCCGGCGGCGAAACCGTTACTTTCCACGGTCGGCGTGTGCCCCGCGCGATGCGATTGCAGCCTGACGGCGGTCTGGTGCGCCATCGTCAAAAGCGGCACGAGCCGGCCGATCGCGTTTTCGGCTCCATCCCTTCCGAAATCAAGAAAGACGACGCCGTAAACGTGCCCTCCCGCGACGAGCGGAAGACAACAAGGCGTCGCCGCACGCCGCGGCAGTCCGCACCGGCAGCGGTCGGGCCAGGTACGGCGGCTGGAGTCCGCGACGAACCCGTGCGCGGCCAGGATGGAAGGGCAGCCCATCCAGGAGTTCTCCGCGGCGTGTCCGCACGACAGCGATGCCGGGCCGGTGGACACGACACGGTCCGGGTATCCGGTGCGCGGATCGATCAGAAACAGCGATCCATTGCGGGCGCCCGCGACCTGCCTCATGGATTCAAGAAGGACGCGAAGCGGCGGGCCGGTCGATTCGTCGGTGTCGCCGCAAACGCGGTCGACCGACTGACGCAATGCCGCGAGTCCGGCGCGCACCACATTGCTGACGGGCGAAGCGGCACGCGTCAGCAACTCGAGCACGTGTTCGGTCGGAAAATCATGGCGCCGGGACATCAGGTGGATCGAGCCCAGGGCTCCGTGTGTGTCGGGAAGGGGAACGGCCACAAACGAACGTATACCGGCATCGACGACGCGCCGCCTTAGATATCGCGAATCGTCCGCCAGTCCGCCCTTGGTGGACAACGGTTTGCCCGTCGCCACGACGATACCCGGATAGCCGACGCCGGGTTCGAAGCGCGTTCGATCCGCAAGCGCGATGGCGTCCGGTCCCGCCCACGCGGCGAGCAGCGGATCCCTTCCTTCGGGTTCGCACAGGAATATCTCACCATCGTCCGCGCCGGTGGCTTCGAGAAGCACCGCAAGCGCGCTTCTTAAACTGGGCAAGAGATCCTCGGCGGAAATGGCCGCCGCGACGTCGCCGACGACGGAGGCCGTGTCGGTGCCGCCGGAGGCGACGCCGCTTGCGAGGGCGCGCCGCACGACGTCCACGAGCGCGTCGTTGTCGAAAGGTTTGGTCAGATAGTCGCACGCCCCGCCTTTCATCGCATCGACGGCCGTGTCGATGGCGCCGTAGGCCGTGATCAGGACGACCTTCGTCAACGGCCAGCGCGCGCGGATGTCCTTGAGCAAATCGAGGCCGCTCATGGAAGGCATGCGGATATCGCTCAACACCAGTTCGAATTCGCCGGCTTCCAGGAGCTCAAGCGCGCTTGGGGCGGAATACGCGACGTGGGCTTTGAGCCCGGCTTCGCCGAGCACCATGGCGATTCCGTTCGCCAGGTCGCGATTATCGTCCACGACGAGAATGCGCGCGCCTGTCATGCCCGGCCCGCCGCGAAAAAGGTTTCCCCGCCCAAGCGGGGCGGGTCCGGCGGCATGTCGTCCCGCGCGGGGTCAGGCAGGACGATGCGAAAGACCGTTCCCCTACCCGGCGCGTTCTCCACATCGATCCGGCCGTCGTGGCCCTTGACGATGTTGTCGGCAACGGAAAGTCCAAGCCCGGTCCCCGTCTGTTTCGTCGTGAAAAACGGCTGGAAGATCCGTTCGAGATCGCCGGCGGCAATCCCCGCGCCAGTGTCGCGGACCTCGATGGCCTGCGCGGGCGATAGGCCGTCCTGCGTTTCGTAAGCGCCGATCGAGACCTCGTCGCCCGCGCCGCCGGCTTCGATGGCGTTCACCGCCAGATTGAGCAGCGCCTGATGCAACATGCTTGCGTCGGCTTGCGCCCAGATCGGCACGTCGCTCGCGTGAATCCCGCCCGAGATTGCAATACCATGACGCAGCGCCAGCGGCTCGACGAACTCGACCACCTCGCGGCACAACCGCCGCAGGTCAACCCGCCGGCGCTCCGGCTTCGGCGAACGGGCCAGCTTCAGAAGGTTCCCGATGATCGTGCGGCAATCCTCGGCGTTGCGGCGGATCGTCTCGAGATTCTTGTAGACGGGGTTGTCCCGCGACAGGTGGGCCAGCGCATGCTGGCTATACAAACACAAGACCCCGATCGGGTTGTTGATTTCGTGAGCGATCGTCGCGGCGAGCTTGCCCACGACGTTCATCCGCTCCTCGTGCATGTGGCGCTTGTCCATCGCGAGGCGGTCGGTCACGTCGCGCACGACCAACACCGTTCCAAGGTTCGCTCCCTTTGCGCCGCGCACCGGCGAACGGATCGCGTCAAACGCGCGGCCTCCCTGCTCGAACGAGGTCCGGGCGCGCGAGGCGGCGCGGGCGCCGCCGTTATGAGGCAAAACGCCGCGGGATTCGTAGCCTCCCGGCGGCGCGCCGTTACGCCAGAGATCCCGCGCCTTGCGGTTGCTGAACAGCGGAATGCCGCCGGGTCCCAGAAAGGTCACCGCGTCGTCCATGCAGTCGATGATCGCCTGCAACCGGGAGCGCTCGGTTTCGATCGCCGCTCGCGTGTCCGCCAGCCGTTGTCTCTCGGCGGTAAGTTCCGTGACGGTGGAAAGCAAACGCCGTTGGCCGGCGCGCAGCCTTGCCGCCAGGAAACGCGTGAAAAGGGATGCGCCGACAAGAGAGAGCACGAGGCCGCCGAGCTGGGCGATCGCACGCAGGTCGAGAATTCCGGTGCTACACGCCGCGCCCGGGCCGCGCAGGCAATGGTGGGGGATGAGGCCGCTGCCTTCCCCAAGAATGATCGTTGAAACAATAGCGATGGCGAGGCCGAGCGTAAACAGCGCGCCGCGGCTCGACATGACAATACCCGCGGTGACGACGTGGAGCACGAAAAGCGGAAGGAAGGGATTTTCCGGGCCGCCGGCCAGATGCACGAAGGTGGCGAGCGCCACGCAGTCCACCGTGATCTGCACGGCAAAGTGCGTCAACCATAACCGGTCCCGGCGCGGCCCCATGACGACCAGCATCGCGTTGTAGGCCGCGAGCGCCGCCGCCGTCGCCCAGAGTCCACCGGCCACGCCGGCCGGGAGCATCGAAAGGACCGGCCCCGCCAGCAAAAGGACGAGCGCCACGCCGAGCAGCGCGATCCAGCGAAGTCGGACGAGCCAGCCGTAAACGGCGTCGCTCGACTCGCGATCGGTGCCCTCGATGATGGGCCAGCCCGAGAACATCGTCTCACCTCGGCGGACCTTGGGTAAAACAACGCAAAACGCCCCATCGACCGGATACCGATCGCCGGCGGGTTTTTCGGACGTCGGGGGCGCGGCGTCATGCCCGTAAGCTACGCCACATCATAGCCCGAATGGCGGGTCGCGATCAACGCGAAAGCGATGCCCGGCCGGTCCGCGCGCGCTACGAAGGATGCTCGCAGCCTTTGCGCGTGTAGAACCACCAATTGATTCCGACCGCGACGAGATAGAAGACCGCGACCGCAACGAAGAAGGGCGCCGCGGAGCCGGTTCGGGTAATGGACGCGCCGACCAGGGTCGAGAAGACGAACGGTCCATAAGCGGCGACGGCTCCCGTCCAGCCGAGCACCTGGGCGCCTTGCCGGGGTGAGTGCGCAAAGACGATGGGGTACTGGCGGAAGGTGGAGGCGTTCCCGATCCCGGCGAAAAAGAACAGGCCAAGCATGCAGGCGACGAAGTAAGGGAATTGATCGACCGAGACGGGGGTCAGCAAGCCGAAAAAAACGATGATCGCGCAAATGGCGGTCATCGCCAGGCCGGCGATGTGCGTGAGAATGGCGCCGCCGGTCCGGTCCGCGACAAATCCGAAAAGGACGCGCGTGGCCGAACCGACCAGAGGTCCGAGAAAGGCGAACTTCAACGGATCCGGCGCGTCCGGGAAGACGCCGTAGATCGTCGTGATCATCAGCGGGAAAGCGGCGGCGAATCCCGAAAACGATCCGAACGTCATCACGTACGTCGCGGTGCAAAACCAGGTGTGCCGGTTCTTGAAGATATCGAGTTGTTCTCGAAACGACGCCTTCACAGGCACCGATCGAAGCAGGAACAGGCATAGCCCTCCCACGACGACAAGCAGCGGGATATACCCAAACACGGCGTTTTGCAGCCAGATCGGTTTTGTGACCTCGCCCTTCGTGAAAACCTGCGCGCCGCCCGCGATCGCGCCGAACGCCGCGAAGCCGATGATCCACGGGCTTACGAATTGAGCCAGGCTCACGCCGAAATTGCCGATGCCCGCCTGAATGCCGAGCGCCGCGCCCTGAAGGCGTTTGGGGAAAAAGAGGCTGGTGCTTGGCATGTAGGATGAAAAATCACCCCCGCCCATCCCGGCGAGGAGCGCAAGCACCATGAAGACCCAGAAGGGGGTCGTCGGGGTAAGGACCGCAAGCCCCAGGCCGAGGCAGGGGATGATCTTGAGCAGCGTGGCGACCCCGATGACGAGGCGCGTGCCGAAAATGGGAATCAGGAATGTGTGAATGACCCGCAGCGTTCCGCCGGCGAGTCCGGGCATGGCCGCGAGCCAGAAGAGCTGCATCGTGTCGAACTTGAAGCCGATGGCCGGCAGGCGCACGACAAGCACGCTCATCACGAACCAGGTGGCGAACGAAAGAACCAGCGTCGCCGTCGTGAGGGTCAGCGTTCGCCAGGCGATTCGGCTGCCCGTCTCCCGCCAGAACGCCGCGTTCTCCGGCTCCCACGTGGAAAGCCACCCCCCGATGCCGCCGTTCGCGACGGTGTCGCGGCCGGATTGCGTTTTTGCGGCCGAGCTCATGCCATTCCCGCGTCTGTTTGGTGTTCGAGGTGCCGGTACGTGCGCGGGGCGGCTTTCGCGTCGAGCCGGCGCACGGTCCGCATCATCCAGACCAGGCACGTCAGGGACAGAACGAACATGAACATCCAGCAGCTCGTCCAGAGTCCCGTGCCTTCAAGCAGATATCCAAAGATGATCGGGCAGAAAAAACCGCCAAGGCCGCCGAGCACCCCGACCATGCCGCCGACGACGCCGACCTCGTCGGGAAAATAGTCCGGAATGTATTTGTACACGGCCGCCTTCCCGATGCCCCAAACGGCGCCCAGCAGCATCACCAGTCCCGCGAAGATCCAGACGTTGGCCTGGAAAAAGATCCGGGTGACGCCCTTCGCGAGCAGCTCCCGGCGATTGACGGTCTGGCCGACGGCGACGGCGGGTTCCTGCCAGACTTCCTTCCTCGGAAAAACGAGGATTCCCGATTCCAGGTCGGCAAACGCGGTCGGCTTCTCGATCAACGGATAGATCAGGCCGTCCACGCTGAGGCTTTGCCCGGATACCGCGGTGACCGTGCCCGGGCGCGTGGCCATGATCCCCTTGCCCGGGGAGAGAATCTCCATGCGCGGAATCGTCACGGCAAAGCTGATAAGGCACGACGCCGTGAGGACCCAATACATCACCCGGCGGGCGCCCCACTTGTCGGACATCCATCCCCCCGCCGCGCGGATCACGCCCGACGGGAAGCTGAACAGGGACGCAAACAACCCGGCCACGCCAAGCGGCAGGTAGTAGGCATTCACGAAATACGGGACGAGCCACTGCGAAAAGGCGACAAAACATCCGAAGACCAGAAAATAATAAAGCCCGAAACGCCAGACGCGGGCGCTCCGAAGCGGCGATAGCATCGCGCCAAGCGTCTTGACCGAGCTGGCCGGTTTCTTGTTTGTGGTGAAGATGAGGAAGATCAGCCCCATCGCCACGAGCGTCGCCGCGTAAACGATCGGGAGCTGCCGCCAGCCGTCGAGGTTTGCGCCGTTGTCGGTGAACCTGTTCAAGAGCGTCGGCGCCAGTAGCGTTGTTGCCGCGGCCCCCGCGTTTCCGGCCCCGAAGATTCCGAGCGCCGTCCCCTGGAACTTTTTCGGATACCAGACCGATGTGAACGCGATTCCGACGGAAAAGCCGACGCCCGTCAGCCCGAAACCGAAGCTGCAAAGCGCGAACGCCTGGAAACCGTCGGCCCGCGACAGCAGAAACATCGGCACGGCGCTCAGCAGCAGCAACGCGCCGAACACCGGCTTGCCGCCGTACCGGTCGGTCAGGATGCCGCCGGGGAGCCGGAGGACCGATCCGGTCAACACCGGAATTCCCATCAGCCAGCCGATCTCGACCGGACCCCACGGGAAGACCTGGTTGATCGACAGGAACGTCACCAGGACGCCGTTGAGCATCCAGGCCGCGAAGCAGACCGCAAACGCGAGCGTGTTAAGGGCCAGCACCTTGTGCGAGGTCGCCGTCGCTCGTTCTTCCACGATCGGACTCCCTATCCGGCAAACCGGAGGGTACGGACCTTACGATGTTCGTGCGCGCGCATTTGCTTTCCCGGCTCAGTTGTTCCGGGGGCGCACCCGGCTCCAGGGCGTGGCCGGATCCCGCACGGCCTTGCGGTCCCAGTTCCAGATCACGCGCTGGTACGGCCGGGCGATGTAGTGCAGGGGGGCCACCAGGATGTGCACAAGGCGCGTAAACGGGAAGATCGCCAGGATGAGCCACGCGCCGGTGATGTGAAGTTTGACCACGACGGGCATCGCGCTCACGGCCGAGATGTTCGGATTGAGGGCAAACAGCGATCGGAGATACGGCGTGAGATCCGAGGCGAACCAGGACGAACCCCAGCGATATCCGAGCGCGATCCACAGGCCGAGGATCACCTGCGCCAGCAGAAGAACCTCGATGGCAACGTCCATTCGCGTCGTCACCATCCGCACCCGCCGGTTGGTCAGCCGGCGATAAATCAAACCAAGCAAACCCACCGCGACGCTCAGGCCGAACGCGAACGCGCAGACCTGCAATACGATCAGGCGCACCGGGTGGCTGTTCCAGAGCAAAAGTCCGCGCGGGATGAGAAAGGCCGTCAGGTGACCGCAGAAGACTACGAGGATTCCGATGTGAAAGGGCAGGGTGCCCCAAAACAGCGCGTTCCCCTCCAGGAACTGCGACGAAAGCGAGGTGACCTTGAAACCCTTCGAGCGGTACCGCTGAATCGTTCCGTAGAGAAAGATCAGCGCCGCCGCGTAGGGCAGCCCCGCGAACAGAAACGCGTTCGGCAAATTCATCACGCACCTCTCCCGTTGTTGACGCAGGTTCCGCCGTCCTCGATGGCCAGTTCGGTGCCAAGCGCGCCGGCAAACCGGGAAGCCATGTCGTCCGAAAAGCCGTCGTCCAACGCGAAATCCGCGCGCAGCCGCTCGAATATCGCCTCGAGCGCGTGGCGCCACGCGGTGCGGGCCGGCCCCGTCGCGACGGCGATGATGGTCTTGTGGTGCTTTCGATACAGATCCTCTTTTTTGGCGAGACGCGACGGCTCGAAGTCGCGAATCATTTCCCGCAACGCGGGCGCGAGCAAAAGGCGGACAAACTCCTCGCGCAGCGCGGCGTCCGCCATTTTCGGCAGCAGGCGCAGCACGTTCGGCAGATGGTCGGCGAGCTCCGCGCCGCAGTCGTTGCCCGCGCGCGTGTGTTCCGCGCTCAGATTCGCAAGGAGCGCTCCCCGCTTGTAATCCTCGCCAAAGAGCGTGTAACCGATGTCGAGCGTGGTGATGGGCTGAACGTCGAAGGTCCGCGTGTGCAGTTCCCGCAACGCGACAAGGTCGTCGAGAGGCAGTTGCTCGCGAAACGCCTCGATTTCCCGCGCCGTGCCCGGGTGAAGCTCGGAATGAAGCGCGATCGCCCGTGAAAGTTCGGCCTCGAATCCGGGACCGGGATAGGCAACCAGGCCCGCAAGAGAGTCGTAATGCGCCAGGGACATATTTATAACCCCCGCTCCGGCCTCTCCCGGAAGCCGAAGCCGACGGACCCCTTCACGTCGCCCGTGAACTCGAGCATCTCGATCGCCTGCTCGCGATGAGCCGGCGGGATCACGAAGCGATCGTTGAATTTGGCGAGCGCCGTCAGGTAGAAGATGCCTTCGGCCGACTCCTGCGTCAGGCCGGTTTCGGCGAGGGCCTGCTTCATCTTTTCCTCCGCGATATCGCCCACGGTCTTCCAGCGGCGATACAGCCGGACCGCCATCAGTCTCTTGAGGCGTAGCGCGACGGCCGTCGTATCCCCCGCGCCAAACAGGCTCGCCATGTATTTGAGCGGGAAGCGGGCCTGCTCGATCGCTCCCCAAAGCTCCTCGGTGCTCGTGTCGTAGAGCCGGTTTTCCTCCCATCGCTTCGCGATGGTATTCAGTTTTTCCTTTTGGGCGCCGTCCGACGGCGTCACCGACGCCATCACGGGCAATAGCGGCGGCACGTAGAAGAGCATCGGCAACGTCCGGAATTCGGGATGGAGCGGCAGGGCCATGCCCCATTCCTTGACGAACTTGTACGTCGGCGAGTCCTGGGCCGCCTTGATGGTCGAGTCGGGAATGCCGTTGGCCTTGGCCGCCGCGATCACCGTCTCGTCGAAGGGATCCATCAGGATGTCGAGCTGACGCGCCACCAGGTCGTTTTCGTCGGCCGACGCCGCGGCTTCGATCCGGTCGGCGTCGTAGAGAAGAACGCCGATATAACGAATACGCCCCACGCACGAGTGCATGCATGCGGGGGCGTAACCGGCCTCCATGCGGGGGAAGCACAGGATGCATTTCTCGGACTTGCCGGTGTGCCAGTTGTAGTAGGACTTCTTGTAAGGGCAAGCCGTGACGCACATGCGCCAGGCGCGGCACACCTTCTGGTTGATCAGGACGATGCCGTCCTCGCCGCGTTTGTAGATCGCGCCGGACGGGCACGAGGCGACGCACGCCGGATTGAGGCAATGGTTGCAGATCCGGGGCAGGTAGAAGAACGCCATGCGTTCGAGCTGAAACATGGCGTCCCGCTCGGCGGGCGTCAGGTTCTCAAGATTCGGATCGTTGCGGGCGTAGTCGGGCGTCCCGCTGAGATCGTCGTCCCAGTTCGGTCCCATCTTCACGTCCATCGGTTCGCCCGTGATGAGCGAAATCGGCCTCGCGGTCGGTTGATCGTCACCCGCGGGCGCTTCGATCAGATTCAGGTAGTCGTAGGTGAACGGCTCGTAGTAGTCGTCGATCGTAGGCAGGGCGGGGTTGTGGAAAATATTGGCGAGGCCCTTCTGCTTGCCCGCGCCTTTCAATTCGATACGTCCGTTGCCGTTTCGGGTCCATCCGCCCTTGTAAACGTCCTGGTCTTCCCACTTTCCGGGATAGCCGGTGCCGGGCTTGGTCTCGACGTTGTTCCACCACTGGTACTCGGCGCCCTTGCGGTCGGTCCAGATGTTCTTGCAGGCGACACTGCACGTGTGACAGCCGATGCACTTGTCAAGATGGAAGACCATGGAAATTTGTGCTCTGACGTCCATTTTTGTGCCCCTGTTCAGAAGACGACCGTGGTCATTTTCTTGACGATGACGTGCGTGTCCCGTTGCGGCGCGATGGGACCCCAGTAGTTGAAGTGGTAGCTGAACTGGCCGTAGCCGCCGCTGAGGTAGTTCGGTTTCAGGTGAATCCGGGTGAAGCTGTTGTGCCCGCCGGCCCGCCGGTTGCCCCGCACCTGCGATTTGGGAATTCCGACCGTGCGCTCCGGCACGTGGTACACGATGCACACGCCCCGGGGGATTCGCGAGCTGACGCACGCGCGCGTGCAGTAAACGCCGTGGTCGTTGTAGACCTCCACCCAGTCGTTGTCCTCGATCCCCAGCGCCGTCGCGTCCTTCTCGCTCAGCCAGCACGGCTCGCATCCCCGCGACAAGGTGAGCATCCGGTGGTTTTCCATGTACGTCGAATGGATGTGCCATTTGCCGTGCGGCGTCAGGCAATTGAGGACGATCGCCTCGCCGCCCTTGAGGGTCTCTTTCAGATCGCCATAGACGTCGGGCTTCGGCGACGGTTTGTACGTCGGAAGATTTTCGCCGTAGGCGAGATAGAACTCGTGGTCGAGGTAAAAGTGCTGGCGGCCCGTCAGCGTCCGCCAGGGCACCCGCCGGTCGTGGTTGTAGGTGTACGCGCTGTAGGCGCGGCCGTCGTTCATCAACCCGGACCACAGAGGCGACGTGTTGTATCGGCGGGGTTGCGCCTGAAGCTCCTCGTAGGTGAGGTGCACGTCCTCGCTGCCCGCGCCCAGATCGGCCAGCGTCAATCCCGTCCGCTTTTCCATGTTGCGGTACGCCCGCATGTTGAGCTTGCCGTTCGTGAGCGTCGACAGATGCAACAGGACGTTCGCCGCGTGGTTGTCCTCGCGAAGCGACGGCAAGGTTTTTCCGTCCACGACCTCGGTCGGGAAATGACGCGAGGCGATGAGCTGGTCGTACTCCTCCTCGCACAGGTAGTGATTGCCGTGGGCGCCGAGCCCCTTCGAGCGGACGTTTTCGCCGAGCGTGATGAATTTCTCGTAAAGCTTCGTGTAATCGCGTTCGACCACGCCCATCTTGTGCATGGTCCGGCCGGGAATCGGCTCGCATTCGCCGCGGTACCAGTCCTTGACCTGCGGTTGCGTGATCTCGTCCGCCGTGTCGTGCGACAGCGGCGTCGCGACGAGATCCTTGTGCGTTCCGGCCATGTGCTTCCGGGCGCAGTCGGCGGTCGCCTTGGCGAGCGCCTTGAAGATGTCCCAGTCCGACTTCGACTCCCACACCGGGGCGACCGCTTGCGAGAGGGGATGAATGAACGAATGCAGGTCCGTGCTGTTGAGGTCGGCTTTCTCGTACCAGGACGCCGCCGGCAAAACGATGTCGGAATACAGCGCGGACGAGTCCATCCGGAAGTTGAGGTCCACGACCAGGTCCATCTTGCCGGTCGGGGCCACGTCGTGCCATTTGACCTCGGCCGTGTGTTCGTCCGAGTCCTTTCCGATCGCGTTGGAGTGCGTTCCCAGGTAGTGCTTCAGGGCGTATTCGTGCCCTTTCATGCTCCCCATGATCGCGTTGCCGCGCCAGATGTACCAAACCCTCGGGAAGTTCGACGCCGCGTCCGGATCGCCGACGGCGTATTGAACGTCCCGGCTCTTCAACTTCTCGAGCGCGTACTGGACGATCTCGTCATCCGTCACGGCGCCGTTGGCCTGCGCCTCGCGGCACAGGTCGAGCGGGTTCTTGTCGAACTGCGGGTAAAACGGCATCCAGCCGTTGCGCACCGACTGAAAGATCGTGTCGGCCGTGTGCTGGGCGGTGAGCGCGTTTTTCGGAACCGTGTTGTATCGCGAGAATTGCCCGTCGTACCGGTACTGGCAGGTATTGAGGTAGTGCCACAGTGGCGCTTGTTGCAGGCGGCTTGGCCCCTGCCAGTCCTTGGCAAACGCGATGGCGGACCAGGAGTCGACCGGCGCGAGTTTTTCCTGGCCGACGTAGTGATTGAGCCCGCCGCCGTTCCGGCCGACGCACCCCGATAGCATGAGCGCCATCGCGCCGGCGCGGTACATCAGGTTGGCGTGGTACCAGTGATTGATGCCCGCGCCGATGATGATCATGCATTTGCCCGACGTGGCCGCCGCGGTGCCGGCCCACTCGCGCGCGAACTGGAGGACGGTTTTGGAATCGATCCCGGTCAGCGTCTCCTGCCAGGCGGGCGTGTAGGCGGCGTCCGGATCGTCGTAGTCTTTCGGGTAGTCGCCCGCGAGGCCTCGTCCGACGCCGTATTGCGCCATGATCAGATCGTAAACCGTGGTGACCGGGACGCGTCCCTCGGTCGTCTCGATGTACCGCACGGGCACGGAACGCACGACGGTCTTGTCGAGCGCGAAGTCGGTGAACTCCGTTGGAAGGGTGTCGTCCCGGTCCGAGATCAGGGTCAGCCGAGGATCGTACGGCCGGTTGTCCGCGGCGTTTTCGTGCAGCGTGTTCCAGTTTCCGGGGTTCTTGTCCCAGCGGTGGCCGACGGCGCCCTTGGGCACGACCAGCTCGTTGCTGTCCGTGTCGATGTTCAGGAATTTCCAGTCGCCGTTTTCGATGTCTTTCCACCGGTCGATTTCGTTGGCCCGCACGAGGCGCCCGGGGCGAAAGCGATCGCCGGACTTTTCCAGCTTCACCAGATACGGGCTGTCCGTGTGTTTCTTGACGTAGTCGATGAAATACGGGGTCGGCGTCTCGTGATGAAACTCCTTGAGAATCACGTGCGTCACCGACATCCAGAACGCGCCGTCGCTGCCCGCGTGCAGCGGTACCCACTGGTCGGCGTATTTGCAGACCTGGCTGAAGTCCGGCGAGAAGACCACCGCCTTGGTCCCGTTGTGGCGCGCCTCCGCGAAGAAATGGCAGTCCGGCGTGCGCGTCATGTTCAGGCACGCGCCCATGTCGGCGATCATCTTGGCGTTGTACCAGTCGGCGCTCTCGCACACGTCGGTCTGTTCGCCCCAGATTTCCGGGAACGCCGTGGGCAGGTCGCAATACCAGTCGTAGAAGCTCAGATTCACGCCGCCGAAGAGTTGCAGAAACCGCGAGCCCGCCGCGTAACTCAACATCGACATCGCCGGGATCGGCGAAAAGCCGAACACGCGGTCGGGCCCGTGTTTTTTGGCGGTGTAAATGTTCGCGGCGGCCATCAATTCAAGCGCGGTATCCCAATTCGCCCGGCGAAAGCCGCCCTTGCCGCGCGCCTTTTGATAGGCCGCGCGTTTGACGGGGTCCTTTTGCAGGTTTTCCCAGGCGAGGACGGCGTCGCCGTTGGCCGCGGCCTTCTCCTTCTCGAAGGCGTCAAGGAGTGCGCCGCGGATCAGCGGGTATTTGATCCGAAGCGGGCTGTAGAGATACCAGGAATACGATATGCCGCGCTGGCAGCCGCGCGGCTCGTACGGCGGAAGCGAATCCTCAAGCAGCGGGTAATCAAGCTGCTGCGTCTCCCAGACCACGATGCCGTCCTTCACGTGGATCTGCCACGAACATCCGCCCGTGCAGTTGACGCCGTGCGTGCTGCGCACGATTCGGTCGTGCTGAAAACGGTTGCGGTAAAACTCTTCCCACTGGCGCGTCTGGGGGGAGATGATGTCCTGGATCCAGCTCATGGTTTTCCCTTCCTCGTTCTTGTCCGTGGCGGCGGCGTCATCGCTTCGTTCGCGCGGTTCCCGGTCATTGGCTTTTGGTCTGGCGGTCAAAGATCTTGTGGTTCACCGAGAGCTTTTTCCGCTTGCGCCCGATGATCCCGTAGATCCCGAGGAGCAGCACGAACCCGGCCGAGCCGCTGTAGAACAGCTTGAATCCGTAGTCGTTGGGCTGCTGAAACGCCTGCTGCCGGTTGGCGTCTTCCAGAAAGGCGACCAGGGCGAATACCTCGTCTTCGGAAAGCGGCCTGTTCCGGTACGCTTCCTCCATGACCGGAAACGGCGGCTTGCCCAAAATCGCGTTGATGCCCGGCGCGCCCATGCGCGCGAACACCTCCGTGAGATCCTTGGCCAGGATGCCGCCGCCGATCACCGCGTCGTTTTTCACGTGATGGCACGAGTTGCACGCGGGACCGCCTTGGGCAAGGCGCGTGTGGCCCTGAAACAGCGCCCGGCCCCGCTCGATGTCTTGGGGCGTCGTGGCCCGCAGCGGCACGAAGGCCTGCGTCGTCGGGCCGGTGGCGATGTAGGCGAGGATCTCCTTGATCTCGTCCGCGGTGTATGGCGCGTCCGGCATTTCGATCTTGTATTCCTCGAACAGCGCGACGGCGTCCGGGTCGCCACTCTTGACGACCGACTGCGACGACGCGACGAACTTGACGAGCCACTCGTGGGAGCGGCGCTCGGTGACGCCCTTCAAATCCGGGCCGACGCGCTTGCCGCCGCCGATCGTGTGGCACGCGAAGCAGTAATTGGTGAAATTCTGCTCGCCGGTCGCGGCGCCGGCGTCCGGGATCGCGACGGCAAAAACCGCGAGTGCGGCGGCGATCGAAAGCCGTGTTCGACGTAGAGAAAACGGATGGCTCATCGCGGGCGGCCCTCCCTTTGGCCGTGCGGCTCGGGGTGTCGAGCTCTACGGTTCCACGCGAGAGTAGGCGCCCGCACTTACACGCCACTTACAAGGAAATCACGATCGGCGGCCGCGTTGCCGGCGGACGTTGACGGGCCGCGGACGCTGCTTTTGACCCGCTCGATTGAAATGTTCGGCCCGCACGGCAGGCGGCGCGAAGGAGGGTCAGGGCCGGGGAGGTTTCGGGTTCGCGGCGCGATGATGAGAGGCGCGTCTAAACGATCGCGAATCGCTCGCCGTCGCGCAAGCGCTTCACGTTTTTGAAGCGGTGCAGGTGTTGATCCCAGTCAAAGCCGTGGATCGGCACGAGATGTCGCGGGGCGACAGCGTCGGCAAACGCGACGAGGTCGTCCGGCGCGGCATGGCCGCTTGTGTGGATGCGTTCAAGGCGCGCACCGGCGGACTCGAAAGCGGTCCGCAATTCCGCGTAATCGGTTTTCTTTTCGTAGCCGGACCACATCGAAAATACCCAGCCGTCATGCGGTGTCAGCGTGACGCCTTTGCGCGCGTAGTCCTTCCAAAGCGACGGGCGGAGCATGATGACGTTTCGCGCGCGGGATTCGAGTTTGTCGGCGCCAAACGCAAAGCCGGATGTCGCGCAGCGATCCACGAATGCCGCGTCGTTCACGCGCGCCCGATCCTTGTACATGCGCGCAATGGATTTCGTGACGACGACCTGCAAACAGGGCCAGCCGAGCCTCGGAATCTTGCTAGAATCGGTCGCCAGGCGATCGAGAACGCCGGCGGCATAGACGTCGAGAACAAGCGTTCGGCGAGCCCTCTTGCAGGCACGGTAGAGCGTCACGGTGCGGTCGATGTTCTGCGCCGACCACGTCACGAAAATCCGCCCCTTCGTGTCTTTCAGCAGATCGACGAGACGCTGCTCGATGTCCGTCTCCGTCGGAAAATCGCCGGTGCGGCCGAGCGTCGTTCCTTCGAGCAACAACACGTCCACGTCGCGCGGCGGCTTTCGCATGAGGCGTTCCGTCAACAGGCTTTTGCGTCCGGTGCGCCGGAAATCGCCGGAGTAAAAGATGCGCCGGCCGCCGGCCTCGACGAGGAGCATGTGCGCGTCGAAGGCGGAATGGTCGACGAGAAAGGGCGTGACCTTGAACGGCCCAACGCGAAACGCCTTGCCGCTTCGGTAGTGGCGAAACGACTGCCGATATCGTTTGCGGCCGATGGAAGCCGTGAGGCGCATGAGAATTTCGGTCGGCGCGCCGGACCACACCGGCCAATCGGCGGGAAGGCGATCGAGCAGGCCGTAGTGATCGAGATGCGGATGCGAAATGACGAGCCCGTCGATCGGGCGCTTCCGGTCGAGCGTCGGCGGGATGTCGTCCGCATGTTCGTCCGCGTCCAGTGAACTCCCCGCGTCGAGCAACAAACGGTGCCCGTCGTATTCGATCTCGACGCAGTTGCCGCCGACCTGATGGGCGGCGCGGTGGATGGTTAGAAATACCAAGGCAGATTTAGCCGTGCGATTTGTTCCGGTCGCATTGACTGTTTGTCGAAATCGACATCGTCGAATGTACAAATTCGAAAATCCTTAAAAGTCTCCGACTTTTTTTCGAGGCATTCAGACAGAACGATTCCAAGCGTTTTCCACATCGACGAGCGCCAATTCGGTTCACCGACAGCCAGAATCGGTGCAATTTCGAAGTCGCCAGACGGGTTAAAATCCGGAGCACTTGCGGGTAGTAGGCCAAGTTGCTTTTTTTGTTCGATCAGGGGACGGACGCCGGCAACTAGGTCGCCTTTAAATTCCGTCAAGAGCTCGGTATAGCCTCCCGCTTGAATCGGCCCCGAATAGACGCCACGCGCGCTGGTCCCGACCTTAATTTCGACAACGATGATCTTGCCATCACCGTTTATTCCGAGAATGTCGATTTGATCCCAGAAACTGCCGGACGCAAACTCCTTTGGCAAACGAATTACCGGCAATTCGCATAGTGATTGGCGAATCGGCCTATAACTTTCTTGGACAATTTCTAGTTCACGGCTGTCTGCAAGCGTTTCCATCCTCATTTGGGCGTCAATGACACAAAATGGATCGCCTTTTTTGAAATTCCGTCCGAAGCGAAAAGCGAGGGCAGCTTGCCACGTCGATTCATTTAATAAGAACCTCGGTTCATTAATTTCAACCGAGTCTCGATGGTGCTCCCAATTTTCCACAATCGCAGTGACTGTGTTTTCGCGCAAACGGATGAAGTTGTGGACACTTTTCGGTATTGACTGAAACGTCGTCCCGTTCCACTGCAACCGCAGAACGCACGCGGTTCCGGCGTACAGTTGGATAAAATCGCCCCGTCGGAACTGGACGTCGATAGGGACGCGTATCCCGGCATTTGTCGTTTTGACGCCGGGTGACAGCAAAAGTTTCAGAAGGTCCGCGCCATCGCTGCTTAAGAGGTATTCAAAAGCCGGGTTCGACAAATGTCTGTTGTATAAAGGCACTTCGTTCTCCGTTGTTTCTAAGGACTTTTAATGTACGACACGATCCGCTATAAAAACGTAGGCTCAATTCGGCGTCAACCATAAACAGCATTTTCGCATGATTTCGCGATTCGAAAGAGAGCGTCCCCATGCCCGACCACATCGGCCGAAACGAACAGCTTGTGCGCCAGTGGAATATCCTTATGAAGCTCGCCGCGCACCGGAAGGTCGGCGTGACCGTCGCGGAGCTTGTCGAGGAGCACGGCGTCGCGCGGCGGACGATCGAGCGCGATCTGGAGGCGCTTGGCGCGGCGGGATTTCCGCTCGGCGTCATTCATCAGGAGGGCGCGGTCAAGTATTGGAGCGTGATCGGGCCCGCGCCGGACATGCCGCCGTTTCCGCTCGATCACGACGAGCTTATCGCCGCGTGGCTCGCGTCGGGCCTTTTCGATTTCTTCGAGGGTACGCCGTACAAGGACGGCATGGATCGCCTGCGCCAGAAAATCTCCTCGACGCTCCCGCCGCACGTCGTCGCGCGTCTCGTGGACATCGAGGATCACTTCGCGCCGATCCATCACCAGCGCGCCCTCTACCGCGAGAAAAAAGAGATCATCTCCACGCTGAACCGTGCGATCCTCGCGCACCGCGTCTGCCGCATGACGTATTTCAATCCCGCGTGGGAAGCGCCGCGCGAATATTCCATCCGGCCGTGCGGCATCGTGGTGCACCGGCAGATTCTGTATCTTGCCGCGTACTCCGCCCAGCACGACGATCTGACGATCTTCTCCGTGCGCCGCGTTCAATCGGCCGCGATCACGGACGACCGCTTCGATCTGCCGGACGGGTTTTCGCTCGCGGCGAAGGTCGATCGCAATTTCGGCATCTATCACGGCAAGCCGGTCGAGGTGCGCGTGCGTTTCGACGCCGATGTCGCGCACTACGCCGAGGAAATCCTTTTCCACCCCACGCAGTCGAACACGAGAAACGTGGACGGCACCGTGGATGTCGCGATGACCGTCGGCGGCCTGCGCGAGGTCGTGTGGTGGGTGCTCTCCTACACGGACCGCGTGCGCGTTCTTGCACCGCCGGAACTGGCGGACGACGTGCGGCGTACCGCCGCGGCGATCGCCGCGAAATACGGCGGTGCGCTTCACCCCACGCGCTCCACCGACACGTAAACGCGCTCCGGCGGATCGAACTCGTTCGACAGGAACGCGCCCACTTTCGCGCGATACACCACGCCGAGATCCATGAGCGGCGCGACGAGCGCGGCGATGGTCTTGCGCACGTAGCCGAGTTTGCGGCCGGACACGTGCATGATGCCGATCGCGTTCGGGTCGACGGGGTTGTACGGCTCGCGGAACAGGCGGCATTCGTCGCCTTTGGCGAGGATGGTTTTCTCCACGCCGCACTCCTCGCGGATGAACGCGCCGCCGTGATACGAAAAACCCGCGACGCGCGTGGACCACGCCTCGGCGCGCGCGTACCAGTCGCGAAGCACGCGGCGGATGTCGTCCGGGTCGGCGTGCGCGTCGATGCCCGCGATCGCGCGCAGCGGCGAAAGAAAGGCGACGTCGATCGGCGACCACGGCCCGAGAAACGCCTCGGCGAAGGCGTTCATGCGCTCATCCGCGGACAGGACACCGGCCGCGATCTCCATGTCGAGATTGTCGGCGTAGCGAAACGAGTGCACCTTCTCCAGGCCGCGCGCGATCATCCCCGCGCGAAAATACGCGAGCGCACCATAGAGCCGCGTCAGCCGATGCGCGGGATCGATACCGATCGGCGCGAGGCGGCGCGCGCCGGCCTCGCCGCGAATCGCCAGGCGAATCGCCGCGCCGCTGACGTCGTCGTTGACGATCCATTCGTCGATAAGCGGCGCGTCGCCGGCGTGCGCGACAGGTTGCAGCGAGCCGCTGGCCTCGGCGAATTGCCCCCGGATATCCCCCGCGATCCCCGTCACCGAGACTTCGTAAAATCGAAACGCCTGCATAAGGTCTCCTTTGTCCAATGCAAGCGGATGTTCCGGCGGGCATGCGTCAGGTGGGGTCGTAATGCAAAAAAAACGGCTCGCGCGAAAACGGTGCGTCGAGCGGTCGGCGCACATCGGCATTGACGCAAGGCGACACGAAACGCCGCGTGGAAACAGCCCGGCGACCTCAGTCGTGCGCCGCCGCGAGAATCCGCGCCACCACGACGCGCGCCTCGCGCTCGGTCATCGTCGACCAGATCGGTAGCTGCACGGCGTGGGCAAGGGCGTGGCGCAGATTGGGGAAGTCGCCGCCGGCGCCGTACAAGCGCGGTAGATCCTCGCAAACATCGTCGCCCGTACCGACATCCACGCCGTGCCTGAGCAACTTCCCGGCCAGCGCGGACGGATTGTGCGCCATGACGATCAGCTCAAAAAAGTTGTGCGTGATCGCGCCGGATCCGAACGCGCGTACGCGCAGCGCGGCGAGGTATTCGCGGTCGAAGTCCGGCGATTCCATTAGACCGTCAATGATGGTCTTCGCGACGGCTCGCCGCCGCGCAATGGTCGCGGAAAGGACATCGAACTGGTCCAGCCCGAGAAGCGCCTGCAGGTTGGCGTATCCGAACTCCGTCTCCCGCCCGCGGCGGTGCATCGCACGGTAGAGCCCGACCATCATCTTGTTGAACCGGGGAGAATGCAAAAGACGGACGGTCATCGGCGCGAAAATACGGCCGAGGCTCGATATTTCAAGTGAACAGGTGACGACGCGGATCAGAAGCTTTTTGTGCGTGACCGGCAGGGACGCGACGGCCTCGCGAATTTTGGCGGCAAGGGCATCGTCGTTGGTAAGAATGGCGCCGCCCGCGAAGGTGTTGACCACCTTGCGCGTGGCTAGCGAGACAAACGACGCGCGTCCGAGCGAGCCGAGCGGTCGCCCGTCGGGCAACGTCACCCCGATGCCGTGCGCGTTGTCCTCGATCACAAGGAGTCCGCGCTCGGCCGCGAGGCGCAAAATGCCGTCCACGTCGCCCGGCTCGCCGGTCATGTGCGTCAGGAGGATCACGCTCGTGCGTTCGGTGATCTTTTTCGCGATCTGCTCCGGGCCGACGTTAAGGCTGTGCGCTTCGATGTCGGCCAGCACCGGCGTATATCCCGCATCCCGCACGACGTGCGGCAACTCGGTGAGCGTGTACGCCGGCACGATCACCTCCGCGCCGGGCGCAAGGCCGATGTTTCGCAGAATCAGTTGCAGCCCGAAGCGGCCGGACGACACGACGATACCGTGGCGCGTGCCCGCGATCGCGGCCAGGCGCCGTTCGAACTCGGCCGATGCCGCGCCGGCGACGGCCTCGCCATTGAGATATGCGGAGATGATCCGTCGCGTCATGCCCGGGTAGGTGGTGGTGCGGCGGCGGGGGATCATGGCGCGCAAGGTAACTTGGCGGCTCTTGCCTACACAAGCCGCACAGGTCGTAATGGCGGCGGAATAATCCCCATGGATGAAGACGCATGAAGCCTGTCGAACGAAAGACCGTCTTGTCCGCGATCGGACACGGCTTTCGCCGGCGACGGCTCTGGCGCGCGGCGGCGGCGATCGTGCTCATGGCGCTCATCTTCGCGGCGCTCGTTCGCGTTGGCGGCTGGGACGACCTGCGCCGGACACTTTCCGAGGCGAATTCCGCCTCCATCGCCGCGGCGATCGCGCTGCACTTCGTGGTCATCTTCGTTGGGGCTCCGCTTTTCTGGCATCGAATCGTCGTGTGGCTTGGCGCGCGCCCGCCGCTCGTCGAGATCTACCGCCTGTGGCTTGGCGTGCTATGCCTGCGCGCGATCCTGCCCATGAAGGCGGGGTCGTTTGTCATCGGGCCGAATTATCTTCGCGTGCACTACGGCCTGCCTTTCGCGCGCGGCGCGGGTTCGATGGCGCTGTACCACTTCATCAACTTCTACACGATCTGGGTGTATCTCGCGCTTGGGCTTCTCCTTACCGGCACGGCGGGCCGGGTGCTGCCGGCGGCCGGCCTCGCGGTTGTTCTCGCCGTGCCGTTCGCGCTGCCGTGGATGCGCCACCCGGTGGCGTGGGTGCGCGCGAAAAACGGGCGCGCCGGCGACCTGTTCGCCAATCTCGTCGGCGGGTTCACCGACCTCGGCCTTTCGAATCGCCTTTGGTTGGTCTTGGCCGGCTGTGCGCTTCAGTTGGTCGATCTGTTTGCGATCGGCATGTGCCTTGACGCCGCGGGCGTGGGTGTACCGATCGCCGAGTTGCTCTGGCGTGCGCCGCTCGTGTTCCTGGTGGCGAATCTGCCGATCACTTTCATGGGGCTGGGGACGCGCGAGGCGGCGATGGTGGCTTTTTTCGCGCCGTTCGGCAGCGAGGTCACGGCCCTCGCGGGCGGGCTCATCATGTCATTTTCGATGAGCCTGCTTCCCGTATTCGTATCGTTGTTTTTTCTGCCGTCCGCCCTTCGCATGGGGCTGTTCACGACGGCGGACGACGCATCCGGAATGGATCGAACCCGCGCGAAGGGTTCGTGAGGATCCTGCGCGAAAACGGGGTCGCGGTTCGCGCCGTGCGTGCCGATCCGCGACGTCAGCGGGGGGCGGTCGATTTTACCAGATGCACGCGTTCGATTTGCCGGCGCGGCCGCCGATAGAATCTCGCCACCAGCGCCAAGGCGGTGCGCGCCCTAAACGACAACGCGTGGTTCAGGTCCAGCATGCCGCTGTCCCAGCATTGCTGGCAGTCCGGAACGTGTAGCTGCGCGAACGCCTTCGGAAACGATCCGTCCCGCGCGATGCGCTGCCTTTTCTCAAGCGGGCCGCGCGTGCAGGAGGTGATCGTGCCGTCAGGCTCCAGGGCCAGCGACAAAAGGCCGGCCCAGCATTCCACGGCGGTCGATTCCGGCCACTTGCGGATGTGACGCAGCCCATCGAGCGTGTTCGCGATCTGACGGCAGCCCTTCTTCTTTCGCGCGATCAGATCGTCGACAACTCGCCGGTATCCCTCGATATCGGGGCAGACGGGATTGGGCTCGAAGTCGCGCAGCTTGGCGAGCGTCGTCGGCTGAAACATCACCTGCGTTTGGAATTGGCGCGACACGTCAATCAGGTAGTCGATCGCCTCGAGATTGTGATTGCCGAGCACCGCGGAAAACTTGATCGGGATGCCGTGCTCGAGACAGGTTTCGGCCGCGCGCATCGCCACCGCGTGGGAGCCCGCGCCGCGAACGCCGTCGTGGACGTCTTCGGGTCCGTCGAGGCTGATCTTGACACGGCCGACGCGGCGGATCTCGTGCCAGCGCGAATCGATCTGGCGGCCGTTGGTGCTGATACTCGTCTCCATGCCGCGCTCGGTGGCGTAGTCGATGAAGGCGCCCACCTCCTTGCGCAACATGGGTTCGCCGCCGGAAAATGAGAGCCAGATGGTTCCGGCCGCGGCCAGGTCGTCGATGAGTTTCTTGCCTTGTTCCAGATCGAGTTCGTAACCGAGTTTGTCCCAAATCTGGCAGTACGAGCATCGAAGGTTGCACCGATGCGACAGCGGCCAACTCGCCGCGAGAGGCGTCTTTTCTCCCCGAATACGCAATCGGAGAGCCGCCCGAAACGCACGCACGAAATGAATCGCCCTCATGAAGCGATCTCCCCTCGCGCGCGAAATTTCCGCTCGTCATTCATGCGTTCTTCGAACCTTTGCCCGGCGCGCCATATCCCATCGGACCTGACGCTCGACTTTACCCGATGCCGGGGTTGGGGTCGAGGGAACGCCGGTATTCGCGAGACTCCCATCGCGCCGGCGGGTCCGCGCGGAAAAATTCCGCGGCGCATGGCGTCGGTCGCGCGCGGGCGCCCCGTATGCGACAATTCACCGGATGACAAACCGTGCGTCGAATCGCTTTATTAAAGAACTGCGTTTCGCGGCGTCGCTCGCGGCGCCGTTTGCCGGCGTGCTTCGCGCGCGATACGGACGCGGCGCGCCGACGCGCCTTCCGATCGTGTATTTCGACATCACGCACCGCTGCAACTCCGCATGCCGAAGCTGCGAATTCTGGCGGTTGGCCAACGGCGGGCCGGACGATTTGTCGACAGGCGAGGTGTTGTCGATGATTCCGTCGCTTGCCGCGCTCGGGACGCGCGTCGTCTCGATCGGCGGCGGCGAGCCGACGCTTCGGCACGACCTCGAAACGATCATCGCGGCCTTTTCCGGCGCGGGCCTTTCCATCCACCTGAACACGCACGGAATGAACATTGACGACGCGCGCGCGGCGTCGCTCGCCGACGCGGGTCTTTCGATGGTGTACGTCTCGTGCGATCACCACAAACCCGAAGGCTACAAGGCGATTCGTGGCGTGGACGGCCTACCCAAAGTCGTTCGCGCGATCCGCGCGTTTCGCTCGCGGCCCGCGCCGGTGCCGGTCGGCGTCAACGTGACCGTGATGCGCGACAACATCGCGGTGCTCGACGAGCTCGCCGCGTTTCTCGTCGGGCTCGGGGTGCAGAAAATCCAGTTCACGCCCGTACACACCGCGTTGCAGCAACGGCACATGGACCGCGCGGCGTTCGACAATCTGTTGCCCACCGACGACGAATGGGAGACAGCCAAGGCGACGCTGGCGCGGATCGTCGACGATCTGAACGCGCGGGGCATACACGCGAACTCGCCGCTTTTCGTGCGCCGCATCGACGACGCGTACAGGCCCGGACGCGCCGTGCCGTGCGTGGCGGGCTTTCTGTTTGTCATCGTCGAACCGAACGGTGATGTGAAGGCTTGTTACAACGAACGGCCCGCCGGCAATATTCGACAGGCGCCGCTCGAGGAGATTGTGGCCGGCGCGGACTATCGCGCGCAATGCGAGATCGTGCGCGGCTGCACGCAGCCGTGCTGGGATATCGGTATCACCGAACCGGCGATCCGTTTTCATCTGCCGTATCTCGCCGCGCATCCGATCGAAACGTACCGTCAGGCGAGGGCGCATCTGCTGCGCGGGGCGTAAATTGCGGCCCTTTGCCGCGCGGCGCGGGTCGCGTATCATGAGCGGTACATCATCACAGGAGATGGGAACGGTTGGCGCGCGCGGATAACACAAATCGTCTCCCCATCTCCGACGGTCGGCCCGGCGCGCCTCGTGCGCTGTTCATCCGCACCGCGGAGGAAAACGGGCCGCATCCGCGCGATCGTGTGCTGCCGTTTTCCGCCGCGCTCTCGGGCGCCATGCTCGGGCGGCTCGGGTTTGGCGCCCAGCTTGCCGTGATCGCGCCCGGCGCGACTCCGGACCTCGCGGATCGGCCGGACGCCGTGTTCGTGGAGATCCCGTTTGGCCGCATGCCGGCGATGCGCCGCGTCATCGACGCCGCGCGCGATGTGGGGTCGATGGTTGCCGCGTTCGGCTCGTATGCCGAGGCGCATCCGGGCGACGTGCTCGATGCGGGCGCCGATGCCGTCATCGGCGGCGATCCGGAGCCGACGGCAGGATCGCTTGTTTCGTGGTGGAGCGCCCGCCGCGCCGGCGCGCCGCCGGTAGGGTTGATCCTTCGCGACGGCCATCGAATGCGGTCGACCGGGGCGGCGCCGCTAGCCCGCACGGACGATCTGCCGTTTGTCCCCGCGCGTCTTCTGGCGACGGACCGCTTCCACAAATATTCGTTTCCGCTTGCGATCGGTGAAAGGGCCCGCTGGGGATTCATCCTCGCGACGCGCGGCTGTTTTTATGACTGCGCGTTCTGCTCGTCGATGGCGCGGCAGAGTGCTCACCTGGCTTTCCGCGCGTGCGAACCCGAGCGCCTCGTCGCCGAAATGGAATATCAGGTTCGGGAGGCTCGCCGCAACGTGATTTCGATCGAGGACGAGATCTTCACCGGTCATCGCCGGTGGGCGCTGGAAGTGTGCCGCCAGCTTGGGAAAAGGCGCCTGGGCGTGCCGTGGATCGTTCAGACGCGGCTTGACCACCTGGACGAGGAACTTGCCGCCGCGATGAAGGCGGCGGGGTGCGTGGGGATGACGTGCGGCGTCGAGTCCGGCAGCGACGCGATCCTCGAACGGCTGAATAAAAAGACGACGGTCGCCGATATCCGGCAACGCGCCGCGATGCTCGACCGGTTCGGCTTCCGAAACCGCTACACATTCATGATCGGCGCGCCCGGCGAGACACGCGAAGATTTCCAAAAGACCGAGGCGCTCGCGTGCGCGCTCAATCCCCTGGTCGCGCAGATGTCGTTTTGCACGCCGTATCCGGACACCGCGCTCGCGGCCGACCGCCCCGGTGATACCGACATGCGCCACGTCGATCGGCCGCGCGGCAATCTGAGCGCGATGTCCGACGTGACGATCGCCCGGCTGCGGCGCCGCTTTTATCGGCGCTACTACCTGTCGAGCCGATATCTGCGCGCACACGGCGGCCAGTGGTTGGCGTGGATGAAGCGCAATCCGTCCCGGGCGATTGAGATCGCCGGGCACGCGCTTTCGTACGCCGTGTCCGCGGCTTCGATTCGCCCAGACGATACCGATGCGGGCGTCCCGTTGCGCGAAATGCGTGTCCCCCCCCAACTGTCGTCATGAATTCGCGTTCGCCCCGCCGGGCAGTCTTGCCCGCGGGATCTCCGGCCGCCGCAATCGTTCCTGTAGCCGGCGCGGTCGTCCTGACCGCCGTCGCGATACGCAAATTTCCTGAACCGCCGACACTCCCGTTGCCTCACCCGCGGCGGCGCGCGCGCCGGTTAACGGCGACGCCGGCGGCATCGCAATGAACATGCCGCTGCCGCGCGCGGCCGCCGCACGGGCGCGGCTCGTGGGCGCGGCGGCGATTTTCATTGTTGGCGCCGTGCTCTTTGGTTTGGGCGCGTTGCGCGTGACCTCCCTGGTCCCGACCGACAACCTTGGCGTCGCGTATCCCTGGGCGGGGGAATCGATCGACGACGTCAACAGCCTTCAAAGTCCTGACCTGACCGACGTTCTCGACTTTTATCTCTCCTGGCAAAGCTACGCGATCCAGGAGGTGCGGCATGGGCGTTTTCCGCACTGGAATCCACTCGTGCTCGGGGGAACGCCTCTTCACGGAATCAATGAACAAGGACTTCTCTATCCGCCGAACGCCCTTTATCTGATCCTGCCGATGGATCAGACACTGGCGATTCTCGCGTTTGCACACGCGTTCATCGCCGGGTTCGGCTTTTTTTTGTTGCTGCGCGCGTTTGGCCGATCGGTCACGGCATCGATTCTAGGGGCCGTTGTTTTCGCCTACGGCGGATTCATGCTGGAGACCATTTTCGACCCACCCATGCATCACACCATCGCGTGGCTGCCCGTCACGCTATTGTTGGGGCGCCGGCTTGTCGAACGCCCCGACGCGCGCCGTGCCGCGGCGCTCACGCTTGGATTTTCGGCGATCATGCTGGCGGGCAATCTCAAAACCGGCGTGATCGTTTTTTTGACCTGGGGCGTGTTTTTTCTGATCGATCTTCTCGAAAAACGCGCGGGCATCGCGCGGGCGAGGGCGATCGGCTGGGCCGGGGTCGCGGCCTCGCTCGCCGCCGCCATCGGCGCGGCGCAAATCCTGCCGACCATGGGTTTTCTCAGCCGAACGGACTACGAAGAGCCGGCGGCCTTGTTGATTCGCGACCACATTCCCTGGGTCGATGTTGCCGGCGCGATTTTTCCGGGTTTCGGCGCCGTAAAACCGTTGAGCATGTCTACGTATCCGGATTTCTGGTCGCATCAGACGTTAGCCTACACCGGCTCGACGATCGTTCTCCTGGCCGCCGCGGGTCTTGCCGCGCGGCGTCGCCCGCGCCATCTGGCGATCGCGTTGTTCGGGCTTGTCATGCTCCTCGTCGCGTTGGGCACACCCTTGGCTTGGCCGTATTTGCACACGCCGCTTCTAAAGTCCGTCGCGCTGTCGCGCGGCCTTCTTCTCATCCCGTTGGCGGCGATCGTCATCCTGGGCGCGGCGGGGTTCGACGAGATCGGTGCCCCGACGCCCCGGCAGCGCAAAAAGGCGATGGGCAGGGTTCTCATCGCGGCCGGTTTGATCGCAGCCGTCGCGATCTACATCGACGCCGTTCGTCCGATGCCCGGTCAGGGCATTGAGATCGACCGGCCGCTGGCCTTTGGCGCGGTCGCGACGGCGGTCGCGCTTGTCCTGCTGATGGCCCGCGCGCGACATCCGGACTCCCGCGTCCTCCCGTTCGTCATCCTGATCTTTGTCGCCGCCAACATCCTTCGTTCGGGTTTGCCCGTTGTTCCGGACAATCCGCCGGGCGACATCTTTCCGCCGACGCCGATCACGGACGCCATGCGCGCGGATACGAGCGTTTTCCGCTTCGCGCGATTCGACCCCGATCCGCCGGGACGCTACTCGAACATCTTCCCCCCCGACACGGGGATGGGATACAATTTGGCCGACGCCGCGGGTTACTTGTCTGTGATCATCGATTCCTACGCGGCGGTGTGGGATCGCATCGAGAAGGGCTCGTACGTCAACCAGATATGGAACATCCGCGTGCGTGAATTGCGGTCCCGCGACAGCTTGCGGAGCCCTTGGGTCGATATGTTGAATATCAAATACATTTTGTCGCGCACGCCGATCGATGCGCCGGGTTACACGTTCGTGCGGCGTGACGGCGTTTATCTGTATCGAAACGATAACGCGCTGCCGCGCGCGACGTTTTTCTCCGGCGCGCGGATTGAGCCGGACGACCAGGCGGCGGCGGGGCAATTGGATGCCAAGTCCTTCGATCCGCGCCGATCCCTTGTGTTGGTTTGCCCCGAACCCGTCCAGGCGCCGCCGGAGACAATGACAGGCTCGGGTGCGCAATTCATTGTGAACATCACGAACCACGTTTCAACAAGCGTTGACATGCGCGTTGACGCGCCGTCGCCGGGATTCGTTCTGTTGACCGACGTTTGGGATTCGCGCTGGGAGGCGACGGTCAACGGACAGTCCGCGCCGATTTGCCGCGCGCAGGGGGCGTTTCGCGCCATCCCCGTCGGTCCGGGTGATAACGAAATACGCGTCGCGTATGTACCGCGATCGTTTCGTCGCGGCCTCGCCGTGAGCGCCATGGGTCTTGGCATCGTCGCGCTTCTCGCGTTCGGCGGGCGGCGGGCGCGGCGACAGGATTGAGCGCGCGATGATTCCGCGGCGACGCCTGTCCTTTCGATTTCGTGACGTCTCGTTCTGGTGCCGATCGCTCGCGGGAGACGCGCGCGGGCGTGACGACGTGCGCGCGTTCGAGGCGGGGTTTCGCGAATACCTCGGATGCGAATTCGCCCGGGCCGTCGCAAGCGGCCGCGATGCGATGATGCTCGCCTTCAAGGCCGTCGGTCTTCGGCCGGGCGACGAGGTCATCGTGCCCGCTTACACGCTTGGCGAATTGCTGCCGCTCATGCAGGCGCACGGGTTGCGCCCGGTCGCGGCGGATATCGAACCGGTGGGATTCAATATCGATGTCGAAAGCGTCAGGGCGCGCATCACGCCCGCGACGCGCGCCGTCCTCGCGACGCACTTGTTCGGTGCGCCGTGCGATATCGAAGCGCTTTGCGCGCTCGCCGACGAGCGAGGGCTTTCGGTCGTCGAGGACTGCGCGCACGCCCTTGGCGCCACGGTGAATGGGCGCAAGGTCGGCACGTTCGGCGCGGCCTCGTTTTTCAGCCTGGAGGTGAACAAGGCGCTGCCCACCTACGGCGGCGGCATCGTGGTCGTGAAGGATGCGGGAAGGGGCGCGGACATCGCGCGGGAGATCGACGAGCGCCCGGTAACGGAATGGCCGGCATTGAAAAAGGCTTTGCTGGCGTGGATCGAGGAGGGCGTGATTCGCAGCCCGATCTATGGACTCGCGGCGCGCGTTCTTTTTTCGCCCTTGATGGCGGCGCGATTCGAACGCGCCTATCGCGGCAGCCACGACCGGATTCGTCGCAAAGTCGCCTTCAGCGTTTTTCAGGCGCGGCTGGGAATCGCGCGCTTACGCGATCTCGATCCGCGAAACGCCGCCTTGAACGCCCGATTCGACGCCCTCGCGGCGGGGCTTCCGGCGGGCCTTGTCGCGCAGCGGCGCGATCTTGCCGGTGAGCCGGCTTTCTACAATTTCGTTGCGTTGTCCGAGATACCGCCCGCCGACTTGCGCCGTCTGGCGATGCGCCGGGGACTGGATATCGGCATCGGCGGCGAGGTGGCGGATGACGGTGCCGCCGCGCTGGGCGCGTCCGATTGCCCGGTGGCCGCTAACGTCCACGCGCGCGCGGTATTGCTGCCGCTCTATGGCGGATTGAACGATCGCAGGTTTGATCGCCTCACCGCCGCGATGCAAGAAATTTTCCCGGTGCGCGGCCGATGACAAGTCATCGGGCCAGGGCGGTGGCGGCGAAGATGCGACGCGGCGCGGCGTTCGCGTTATTTCTCGCACTATCGTTTTATGCCTACGCCCACCATCTCACAAAAATCGTCACGCCCGACTTTTTCGCCATCAGCCAAAGGATCCCGCAGCAAGCCATTTCATGGGGCATCCTCTTTATTCCGCCGCTATTGTTTTGCGCCGTGGTCGCGGCGGGACGCGTGGAACGAAATGCCGATCGGCGCGCCTGGTATCGCGCGGCCCGCTACACGCGCATCGCGGCGTGGACGCTGCTCGTCGCGATCGCGTTTCCGATATTTTCCGTTCTCATCGTCTTTCAATCGCTCGTTCAGCCGATTGTGCCATGGCTTGTGGCCGTGGCGGTCGCCGTGTCGGCGTTGCTCGCCCGGCGTCGAAACATTCCGGCGATCTATCCGTTCATTTTCTTTCTTGCGATAGCCACGTATGCCTACCGGTGGGTCGATTTCGAGCGGCCTCTGGATGAGAGCGCGTATGAGAAAACGCTCGATCAACGGGGCGTGGTTCCCCTTGCGACGTATGCCTATGGCAGACCGGCGCGCGCGCATGGACCGGATCCCGCCGGGTCGTGTCCGCATTTTCCCGTCGGCGAATACCCAATCGAAAATCCGCCGCACTTTCTGTACTACCTGACGGCCGATCCGGAAGAGCGTTACATCTACGCTGCGGACGTCATGTCCGCGTTTCCCGCTTCACGGCCGCACCCGTACAGCAGTCTTTTCCGCTACGAATTGACGACCGGCCGATTCGACGCGTTGCCGCTGCCGACTCGGACCGAGGCGATCACCTACGACACGGCGTCGGAAACGCTCTGGGTGGGCAACGTCGGCTTCCGAACCCTTTTGCGCATTCCTGCCAAGGCGTTCGAGCATCCGGTCGAATTCGCATGCGAGGTCATCTCGCAATCCCGCGATCGCAATTGCGTCTGCCCGGACGACGCCGGGCAACTTTATCGCGAGTACCCGGCGCACCGCGACGTTCAAAAGATCGTTATCGAGCACGAAAGAAACCGGATGATCGTCTTTTACGAAACGCCTTCGGACGAATTGGCCTGGCGCCCTCTTCCGCATGAGTTGACGATCTGGCAGATCCAGCCGCGACGCATCTTGATGGGCGTCCCGAATCCCAGCGCCGACGTGGTGGTGAAGTCGCCGAAGACGGGGCACTTCTACACGCAGGTTGACTGGATCCCGCCCGGCGTCGCGGAACTTGACAACGACACGCTCGAAATCCGCCGGACGCTCATGTGGCCGTTTGGTTTTGGGCTCGAGACCGAGCCTGCCACGGGCGACCTGTTTCTTGTCAATCCGCTGACCGGGCGGCTATACGGGATCGATCCGGCGACACTGACGGTGACCGGCTCGATGAAAATCGGCATCGGCCTGCATCTGGTCGCCGCGGACGCGCGGCGCGATCTGCTCTACATCGGCAACTATTTCAACGGCGAGTTCCACGTCGTCTCGTGGAAAGACAAGCGCGTGCTTGCGACGGTCAACGTCGGCCCGCGCAACTATGCGATCCTCGTGCTTCCGAAGAGCGGCCGCGTGTTTACGACGACGACCTACGGATTTTTCGAGATCCAGGTGGACGAGCTGCTCGAAGAAGCGCGCGGGACGATTTGATCCCTTCCGCGCGTCCGGGGAAGTCCGGTGCTTGCGCCTGGCGTGTCGTCGTCCGGCAAACGCTTGGCACGAGGCCGCGACGGAGCGTTCGCTTCGCTCGCGGGATTAACCCGCGCGCAGTTTGTGCAGTTTTGCGAGCGCCTCGACGGCCAGGTAGGGATGGAATGTGCCCAAACGCCCGCACGATGTCGGCGGTGTGGTCCGGCGACGCATCGTCGATGACCAGGATGTCCGAACGAGGATCGGCTTCGATGATCCGGTCGACGAGCGGGCGAATAGTCGCCGACTCGTTGTATGTCGGGATCATGATGATGCGGTCGCGCGGAACGGTTGGCACGGCGTATTCGACTCCCCCGACCATTCTCCCCTGACGAGACGTGCGCGTCCACGCTGCGGCCGGCGAGGGATCAACCCGGGACGGTATCAACGAGGCGCTTGCCTGGACTGGGGACGGGCGCGATAGTCACGCGCGGGAGGAACATGCCGGCGGCGGATCGAACGAAATTCCTGGTGGAATTCGGGCGCGGCGTTCGGAAGCGAAAGGCGGCGAGCCTTTTCGTGTCGCTGATTCTGATGGCGCTCATCTTCGCGGTGCTCATTCACCTGGGCGGCTGGGAGGCGTTGATTGACGCACTCTCCAACGCGCGTCCCGCCTATATCGCCGCCGCGATCGTGTTGCATCTTCTTGTCATCTTCGGCGGCACCCCGTTTTTCTGGCAACGCATCGTGGTGTGGCTCGGCGCGCGCCCACCGATTGCCGAGATCTACCGTTTATGGCTCGGCGTGTTGTGCTTGCGCGTGATTTTGCCGATGAAAGCCGGCTCGTTTGTCGTCGGACCCCATTACCTGCTTAGGCATTACGGCCTGCCGTTCGCGCGCGGCGCGGGTTCGATGGCGATGTATCATTTCATCAATTTTTACACGATTTGGGTGTATCTCGCGCTCGGATTGTGGATCACCGGCGCGGCCGGGTATTGGATACCGGCGTTTTTGAGCGCAGGCATTGCGTCGGTCCCGTTTGTCCTTCCGTGGATGCGTCACCCGGTCGCGTGGGTGCGCGCGAGAAACGAGCGCGTGGGCGATCTGTTCGCTAACCTCGTCGCCGGATTCACCGACATCGGGCTATCGCATCGGCTCACGCTGATCGCGGCCGGCTGCGTGCTTCAATTAGTCGATCTGTTGGCGATCGGCATGTGTCTGGGCGCCGCGGGGATATCCGTGCCGCTTGGTGACCTGCTTTGGCGCGCGCCGCTCGTGATGTTATCCGCGAAACTGCCCATCACGTTCCTGGGCCTGGGAACGCGCGAGGCCGCGACGGTGGCGTTTTTCGCGTCGTTCGGAAGCGAAGCCGCGGCGCTCGCCGGCGGGCTCATCGTATCGTTTTCGATGCGGCTTCTGCCCGTGTTCCTTTCGATGCTTTTCTTGCCGGGCGCTCTTCGAATGGGATTGTTCGCGCCGGTGGCCGACGCGGCGAACGCGGATCGGATCGGCGCGAACGCATCGTGACGGATCAGTCGGCGGCGCGGCCGGGAATGACCTTGGGTGTCGGGCGCAGGATGTCGTCGAGTGTCTGCACGGCGTACTGGAACATGCGCATGTTGGCGTTCTTGATCATCCGCGCCGGATAACGCACGGCGTTGCGGCCGCGCAAATACGACTTCCGGTAGAATTTCTTGCCGTACCGGACGAGATCGTCGCGCGACTCGGTCCACGGCAGGCGCACCCACGGCCAGTCGGGCACGTTGGGATCCCAGGATCCGACGAGGGTGCCGTTGGCCTTGGCCTGCTCGTAAACCTCGGTGCCGAGATAGGGCTTGAGGATCTGAAGCGAAACGGCGTCGGGCTTCGTTCGCCGCGCGAATCGGATGGTCTCCTCGATCGTTTCCGGCGTCTCACCCGGATAGCCGATGAGGTACCCCGTGTGCACCTGCAGACCTGCCGCCTGAGACATCGCGATCACCCGCGCGTTGTCCTCGACGTTGGTTTCCTTGTGCATGGCGTCCAGCAGCCGTTGCGAACCGGATTCGACGCCGTAGCTGATGATCGACACGCCGGCGCCGCGCGCGGCGAGGATGAGTTCCTCGTCGACGTTGTTCGGCCGCGCCTTGATGAAAAGCGACAGATCCATCTTCTCGCGCGTAAGGCGCCGGAAAATTTCCATCGCCCGGGGCCGATCAAAGGTGAAGTGGTCGTCGTCGACATCCACGAAACGCACGCCGCGTTGATGGAGATAGACGAGCTCCTCCATGACGCTATCGGGCGAACGGGTCATCGTGCGCGGGCGAATGGCGTTGTAGCAAAAGCCGCACACGAACGGGCAACCGCGCCCCGTGACGATCGTGTCGAACGGTTTGGCGTTCAGCACCTGATAATAAGCGTTTTTTTCCGTGTACGCGCGGACAAGCGAGCGGTCGGGGATGGGGATCGCGTTGATATCGATCCGCGTCGTGCTGTCGGGATTGGTCCGGAGGCCGTCGGGCGCGCGCCAGGTCAGCGAGGGGATCGTGTCGAGTGGCGCGTGCGTCTCGAGCGCGCGGGCGAGCAGCGCGAGGCTCTGCTCGGCGTACCCGGTGATGAAGTAGTCGGCCTCGGGAATCGTTTCGGCGTTGTGGCGCGGATCGGCGGTGACGTGGATGCCGCCGAGCACGATCGGCGTTGCGGGCATTCGTTTGCGCGTCGCGCGGATGAGCCGCGTCGTTTGATGCAGAATGTCCGAGAACAGCGGAAAACCGATCAGCCCCGCCTTGGCCGCGACCGCCGCGTCCACGGTTTGGTCAAGCGTCATGTCCGCCGCGTTGGCGTCCAGAACCTCGACCTCGTGACCTTCGTTTTTCAGGGCCGTGCCGAGGTACAGAAGATTCAGCGGCGCGTGCACCTTTTTCGCCATGCGGTGCGCGTCCCAACGCGGCGGATTGACCAGCAAAATCTTCATGGGCGCACCATGCCTCGACTCCCACGGCGCACGCCCTTCGCGCATCGCCATCGGCTCGGCTCGCGAATTCGGTTCGAGCACCAAAAAACCATTTTACCCGAGTCCGTTTGTGCGGTCGAGAATCGCGATGTGTAAGCCGCGTTACGCCGGAAGCGCGCCATGCGAAAGTCTCCGCGTTGCGGTTGAGTTTCCTCAGGTATTCGCAAGTCGCCTGACGTCGTTTGTTATCCGGTCGATATTCCGTAAAATGGGAGGTCGCCAATACGATCCGTCTCGGCGCGCGGCCCCCCGGGGGTTGATTTGTCCGATTGGCCCAGCCCGCGAGTCCATCATGTTGAGAATGCGCCAAAAAGCCCAAGCCGCCTCGCGTTTTGCCCAGGTGAAATTCCTGAAACGCAAACGGCCGATCGCGGTGCGCTGGCAGCTTCTCAACGCATGCGACGCCGAGTGCGTCTTTTGCCATCTGCACACACTTCCCGCCGGGCTCGTGCCGCTTGATTTCATCCTTCCGCGCCTGGAGCAGGTCGTGGAAATCGGCGGCATCCACCTTTCGCTGTCGGGCGGCGAACCGCTCATCCGCGACGACATCGGGACGATTGTTCGAAAGGCGAAAGCGCTCGGTCTTCAGGTCAGCATGAACACCACCGGGACGTTCATCGAAAAGCGCATCGACGACCTGCACCGGATCGATTTGCTGAAGGTGAGCGTGCACGGCCCGCGCGAGATCCACGCCCGCGTCGAAGGCGGCGTGGACCGGTTTGAAAAAACGATGGCCGGCCTTGAGGCGGCGTATCGCGAAAAGATCCCCTTCGCGCTCGCGTGCACGGTGACCAAATACAACGTCGAGCATCTGGATTTCGTCGTCGATCTCGCGGCGAAGTACGACACGGTCGTCGCGATTCAGACCATGAAGGAGATGCGCCACGGCGCGGAGCGCATCCACGAACACACACCCAATCGCGAAACCTTCGTTGCCGCGATCGACCGTCTGATCGACATGAAGCGTCGCGGCAACAAGCACCTCCGCAACACGATGGTGAATCTGCGCCACATCCGCCAGTGGCCGAATTATCCGCCGTTGCCGTGCAAGGCGGGGAGCCTGTTTGTCATCATCGAGCCCAACGGCGATTTCATGCCGTGCGATCGCATCGGCTACGATCATCCGCTGCCGAATCTCCACCACATGACGATGCGCGAGGCGCTGCGGCGAACGCGCACCGACTTCTCCTGCGCGGGCTGCGGCTTTTGCGGCGCGCTCGAGATCAACTACGCGCATCAGCTCAGCACGCAGGCGTTTGTCGCCATCAGCGAGATCGTGCGTCGCGGGCCCGGCGGCAACGGAACGTCGCCCGGCGCCTGACCGGGGCGCCCGCGGAAATCGGCGCTTGCGCGAAACACGCTTCCCGCACAATCTTTCTTCATGAATATGCCACGGCCCCCTGGCGCCGCGCCGGATACGCGCGGGGCGCCGCCGCTTGAGGCGCGGGACGGTGCGATCCTTGTTGCCGCGGGCGTCGCCGCGCTGGTCGTGCGCCTTGCCTATCTGGCCGTCGCGCAAAAAAGCGGGCTTTTCGTCGGCCTGTTTCTGGATGCGAAATATTACGCCGACCTCGCCGTGCGCATCCGCGCGGGGCTTGGCGCCGGCGATCATCCGTACCTGATGTCGCCGCTCTACCCCTACGTGTTGTCGCTTTTTGTCGGCGACGCCGGCGCGTTGAACGAAGGCGCCGTGCGCGCCTTTCAGGCGATCCTCGACGCGGGCACCGTCGTCCTTATTGTGTTTCTGGCGCTGCGACTTGCCGGCCGGCGCGCGGCGACCGTCGCGGGAATCCTTGGCATCATCTACGCGCCGATGATCTATTTCACCGGCATCGTTCTGGTCGCGACGACGCAGGCCTTCCTTTTGACACTCGGCCTCGCGCTGCTGGTGGAGGCCGATCGCGCCGCTCGCTTGCGCGTGTCGTTGACGCTTGCCGCGGGCCTTGCGTTTGGCCTGGCCGCCGCGCTGCGCCCAACGGTGCTGCTCGTCGCGCTCGCCGCGGCGATCGTGCTGATCGTTCGAGCGGTGCGCCGGCGCAATGAGGACGACGCGCTTTTGCACCGGCTCGCCGCCGGCGCGATCGTGCTTGGCGTCGTGCTCGTCGTCGCGCCGTTCACCGTCCGCAACATCGCCAAGGGCGGCGAGTTCGCGCTGCTGTCGGTTAACGGCGGATTCAACTTCTACGTCGGTAACAACACGATGGCGACCGGCGTTTTCCACCTGCCCGAAGCGATCGACCCGACACGCGACGTGCTTGGCAAGTCGTACGCCGAGCGCGTGACGCGCCGCGATCTCACGTACCGGGAGGCGTCCGCGTGGTGGTTCTCGCGCGCGACGCAGGACATCAGGGGCGCGCCCGCCGCGTGGGCAACGCGCCTTGTCAAAAAGCTCGCGTTGTTTTTTCACCCGGTCGAAATCCCGCAGCTTGGGTCGAGTTTCCACTGGTTCCGTAAGCACGCGTGGCCGCTCGCCTTGCCGATCGACGCGCGCGTCATTTTGATCTTCGCGCTCGCGTTTCCGGCCGCGCTCTGGGCCGCGGGGCGCTCGCGCGAGATCACGCGATACCGCTGGCCCGCGCTTGTCGCCGGCACGTACGCGGTCGCGATCGCGCTGTTTTTCGTCAATGCGCGCTATCGGTTGCCCGTCATGCCCGCGGCGATCGTGCTCGCGTCCGTAACGGTCGACGCGCTGGCGTCGGTGCGTCGCGCAAAGGAGCATCGCGGGCGATACGCCGGGGTCGCCGTGGCTCTCGTGGCGGTCATGGCGGCTAGCCAGTGGGTGTACGCGAAGCCGCTCGCCGTTCTGGCCGAGACGGGCACGGAGCATCGCCACATCGGCATGGCGATGTATCGGCAGGGCCGGTTCGTCGAGGCGGTCGAGGCGTACCGGCGCTCGCTGGCCATCGGCGATTCGGCGATCACGCGCAACAACCTGGCGAACGCGCTGAAAAGGCTCGAGCGTTTCGACGAGGCCCGCGAGCAGTACCACGCCGCGATCACCATGAATCCCGCGGACGCGATCGCCTGGTACAACCTCGGCAACCTGCGCCGCGATCACGACCGAAACCCCGCGGCGGCGATCGAGGCGTACGAAAACGCGCTTCGTTTCGCGCCGGACATGACCGCCGCGCACTTCAACCTCGGCACGGTCCGCATGGCCGTGGGCGATCGCGACAAGGCGCGCGTGCATTTCCTGCGCGTGTTGCAGGTCGCGCGCCCGACCGACCGCCTCATCCCCGAGGCGCGCGCGGCGCTTGATCAGCTCGAGCACGGCGTCGAAGCGGAACAGACGATCCCCGACGCGGCGATCATGCCGTAGACTGAAGGCTGACGGCTGCAGGCTGCAGGTCATCGCATGAAGCGGTACACCCTTCGGCTTCGCTCAGGGCAAGCTCCGCGCATGGAGGAGACACGGAGGGCACGAAGAAATTCCATAGTCTGGAAGACTGAAAGACTGGAAGACCGAAAGGCCATCGCAAAACGCATCTCCCCGCTCGAAACTCGCTGCTTGAATTGTGCTTCGTGCCTTTCGTGCCCTTCGTGTCTTTGTGTTGAATTGCGATTCTGCGATTCCGCGATTCCATTCCCAATTCGCAATTCCCCATTCAAAACGTGTGTTATATTACAAGCGCATCCGACGACGCTTTCCGGGGAGGGCGGTCATGAAGGTTCTTCTCCTCAGCCCCGCGCAGCTTGCCGCGGACGGCAAGCCGCTGCGCGTCAAGCGCACGTTCATCACGCCGCTTTCGATCCTGCTTCTCGCGGGCATCACGGGCCGCGAGCACGACGTAGCGATCGCGAACGACTACAGCGAGGACATTCCGTACGACGAGCCGTGGGACGCCGTCGGCATCACGACGACGACGCTGCACTCCGCGCGTGGCTACCAGATCGCGGCCGAGTTTCGCAAACGCGGCGTGCCGGTGGTGATGGGCGGCTTTCACCCGACGCTGTTCACCGACGAGGCGATGCAGCACGCGGATGCCGTGTGCGTCGGCGAGGCGGAACTTGTATGGCCGCGCGTTCTCGACGACATCGCCGCCGGGCGCTTGCAGCGCGTGTACAAGGCCGATCGCCTGGTGGACCTCAAGGATCAGCCGATCCCGCGCTACGACCTGTTCAAGCGCGGCAAGTACATCAACTACATCATGCCGGTGGAATCGACGCGCGGCTGCCCGTACGACTGCGACTTCTGCTCGGTGACGCAGTTCTACGGCCGCAAGTACCGCTTCCGCCCCGTGGCCGACGTGGTGCGCGACATCCGCGCGGCGGGCACGCGTTTTATCGGATTCGTCGACGACAACATCGCCGGCAAGATGAGTTACTCCGCGGAGCTTTTCGAGGCGCTGATCCCGCAAAAGATTTTCTGGATGAGCCAGGTGTCGATCCGCCTGGCGGACGACGAGCGCGTGCTGGCGCTCGCGGCGCGCTCGGGTTTTCGCTACGCGATCGTCGGCATCGAGACGCTCGATCCGAAAAACCTCGAGGCGGTCGGCAAGAAGAAGGTGAACCGCGTGGAGGATTACGTCGAAAAGACGCGGATGTTCAAAAAGCACGGCATCACCGTGGCGGCGAACCTCATGTTCGGCTTCGACAACGACACGGACGCGACGTTCGAACGCACCTACAAATTCGTCGCCGACAACCACTTCATGCCGAATCCGTACATCGTCACGCCGTACCCCGGCACGCGCCTGTACACGGCGATGAAAAACGCGGGCCGCGTGCTGCACGACGATTTCTGGAAGTACACGTCGTAT
>JAIOHV010000228.1 GCA_019912885.1 bacterium | reverse complement strand
GCCCGACGGCCTGCGCGAGGCTGTCGAGCGACTGCACGCGTCCGGCGGCCAGAAGGCGAAGGATCGTCATTTCAAGGACGAGGCGCTGCTGTGAGGAACGCATCACCTCCTCTTCCGCCTCGATGAGAATGCCGAACAGGTTTTCGAGCGTCTCGATCCCGGCGCCCGCGGCCTGACCCGAAATCTGCGCGAGTTCCTCGGCCGTCGCATTGATGAGCGGCGCGGGGTCTTTCGCCAGCTTCGCGATGACCAGGTTGCGGAAGTGCTCCATCAGGTCGCCGTAAAACGCGCGCACATCCCACGCCACGGGCCCCATATCCCGCAGCACCGCCAGCGCGGCTTCCGTATCCTCCGACAGGACCGCCGCGGACAGGCGAAGCAGGAGCTGCCGGTCGACAAGCCCCAATACTTCGGCGAGTTCGGACGCCGACAAATCACCGCCGAGCGCGATGATCTGGTCGAGCAGCGAAAGCGCGTCGCGCATCGAACCTTCCGCTTTGCGCGACACGAGGCGCAGCGCGTCCTCGGAGAGCGAAAGCGATTCCTTTTTCGCGATGTCGGCGAGCGCGTCGAAGATCAGGGCGAGGGGGATCGACTTGAAGTCGTACTGCTGCACGCGCGAGAGGATCGTGTCGGGGACCTTGTGCACCTCCGTTGTCGCGAAGATGAACACCACGTGGTCCGGCGGCTCTTCGAGCGTTTTCAAAAGCGCGTTGAACGCGGCGATCGACAGCATGTGGACTTCGTCGATGATGATGATTTTCTTGCGCGCGGATTGCGGCCGGTATTTCACCGACTCCCGAAGCTGGCGCACGTCGTCGACGCTGTTGTTTGACGCGCCGTCGATCTCGATGACGTCGACGAAGTTGCCGCGCGTGATTTCGGTGCAGGCGCGGCACGCGTTGCAGGGCGTCGGCGTGGGGCCGTCGGAACTCTCGCAGTTGAGTGCCTTCGCGAGGATGCGCGCGATGGTCGTCTTGCCGACGCCGCGCGTGCCGGTGAACAGGTAGGCGTGCGCGACGCGATCCTGCGTGATCGCCGCGGAAAGCGTGCGCGTGACGTGCTGCTGGCCGACGATATCCTCGAACGTCTGCGGCCGGTATTTGCGGGCAAGGACGAGATAGCTCATCGCAGGAAAAGGCCGAAAGGCTGAAAGGCGGGTAGGCTGGAAGGTCGTACACCCAATGCTTTCAACGTCTCGTCCCCCTTTGTCGGCGGTCAGCGGTCAGCGGTCAGCGATCAGCGATCAGCGATCGGCAATCAGCGATCAGCGATCGGCGATCAGCGATCAGCAAACTGCGGTCGGCTGAAAGCTGACGGCTCCCGGCTGACAGCTCGCGGCTCGCATCGCCGCTGCGAAGACCGTACACCTCCCATCGACTCCGAAAACGAATCGGGTGTTGCCCCCGACTGCTTTCCCAGGCGGTCCACGGCACACGAAAACGTTCCGCTTACCGTTGCTGCCTTCCGGCCCTGGCGGGGTTCACGGCATCTCGTTGCGTGGGACCCGGGCAGCCGGCCGAGGGTCACCCGGCCCGAAACCAGGGCCTCCGAAGAGGAATTCGACCCCGCTATAGCCACGGGTGCCAGGAGGCTGCTAACCCCCCATCTAGTACGGTCATCGCAACGTCGAAACAAGAGCGCCACGCGTCGCTGCGCGGGATCATACGGGCCGCACGCGCGGGGCGTCAACGAGGGGGAGAAAAGAAAAAAGAGGAGCGAGAAAGGAAAGGAATCGCGTGGGCCAGGGTGGTCGTTTGGGTGACCTTCGCCCTTGGATGAGGCCGGGGGGCTGGAATGCTCGTCAACCGGTCAGCTCGACCGCCTTGCCGAAATCCTGAATCTTTTCAAGGCTGGCACGTAATTGAAATGTTTGTCGAGCGTCAGCAATTCCATCTGGTGCCGCAAACATAACACCGCGACCAGCGCGTCGTTAGACGGAATTGTCTTCCCTTGCGATCGCAATCGATTCAAAAGCTCGCCCGCGCTTTGCCAATCCTCCCGATCGATTTCGAGAAAAGGTAGTTCGCGTAGCAACGGCAGAAGAAGCCGCTTTTCATTTGGTCGCATTCCACGCAGCAGTTCCAATTCGACCACTCCGCAGAAAACCGCTTTTCGCTTGGCGAGTAATTTGTCGACGGCCATCCGAACGTTTGAATTGTCGCCGCGCATTGCGGAAATCCAGGCCGACGTGTCCACGAGCACGTCATTCATCGAGTTCTTCCAATTCGCGGATGTCTGCCTCGCGAAGCTCCTCAAGGGACTTCGCGTCGAGATCGACTTTGCCCAACAACGAGCGAAGTTCGTCGATTCGTCTCTGACGGATGTGTTCCCGCAAGGCCTGCGCGACCGCGGCCGTTTTCGTTTTAGCGGGCGTCACCTTCATGACCTCTTTGACCAACGCTTCGTCCAAAGTCACCGTCGTTCTCATGGCAACCTCCAGAACAACAACACAGGGCAATTATATGCTGACGATGCCCACAAATGCTATAGGTAATTCTGTGAATTGAGTGGCCACTTGGTCGCCTCCGCTTCTCCACGCCTGGGCGTGAACAAAATCCTCCCGGCCTTCCAGCCTTCCGGCCTTTCGGTCTATTCTCCGCGCCGTGACCAAACCTCCCATCGCCTCGCCCACGATCCCCGCCGACTGGCCACCGTTCGCCCGAACCATGGCCGAGCGTTACTACACGCACACCGTCAGCCAGTTCGTGCTGCACGGCGCGGTGCGCGACCTGTTGCCGGTCCCCGAAAACGGCGCGACGCGGTACGTGCCGCTCGAGGAATTCCTGCTCCGCACGTTGTTCGCGCGCCGGCACGCCGTCATCTTCTACGATCGAAGCCGGGGGCTGACGATCCCCAATCCCGACGCCTTTGCGGATTTCCATTCCTTTCTTCACGCGTACGAGGGCGCGACCGGCGCGGGCGCCGCGATGTCGGCGCGCATCCCCGGCCCGGCGGACGCCGTCGGCCGCGCCGTGCCGATGCGGCAACTTCCCGCCGATCCGCCGACCGCCCTGCGTCTGGTGGAGAGGTACATCCGAACGCGCGCCGGCGAGGGCAAGGGCGTCGCGCTTGTCATCGACTACGCCGAGCAGATCGCGCCCGCGGGCGACGTCGGATCGCTTTCGGATGGGGACCGCGCGTCGCTCGTCGCGCTGCGGCGCTTCGCGCGAGATCCCGCGTTTTTGTCCGGCGACGTGACCGTCGTGCTCGTCACCGAGCAGCTCGCCGAACTTTCCCGGCACCTTGTCGCCAATCCGTTCACGGCGGTCGTGGAAATGGATTTGCCGGACGAGGCCGCCCGCCGGCGATTCATCGAGCACGAGATCGAGGGACGAAAAATCCTGGACGTGTCGGACGTTCCGCTTTCCGCTCTCGCCCAGACAACGGCGGGTCTCGCCCTGACGCACGTCCGCCAGGTCATCGCCGAGCCGCTGCGTCTTGGCAGACGCATCACGTTCGACGCGCTGATGCGCCGCAAGAAGGAATTGATCGAAGCGGAGTGCCACGGGCTCGTGGAATTCATCGAACCGCACTTTTCGCTCGACATGGTGGCCGGATGCGCCGAGGCAAAGGCGCAATTACGCACGGCGGCACGCTTGCTCAAGGCCGGGCATCGCGACGTGCTGCCGATGGGCTGGCTTGTGTGCGGACCGGTGGGCACGGGCAAGACGTTTCTGGCGACGTGCTTTACCGGCGAGATCGGCGTGCCATGCGTGAAGATCCTGAACATCCGCTCGCAGTGGGTCGGGCAGACGGAGGCGAATCTCCAAAAGCTGCTCACCGTGTTCAGGGCGCTCGGGCCGCTTGGCGTCATCGTGGACGAGGCGGACGCGTTTTTCGGCACGCGCGCGGGATCGGGCGATTCGGGCGTCTCGAGCCGCGTGTTCTCCGCGTTCGCGAGTTTTATGAGCGACACCGCGCACCGGGGACGCATCCTGTGGTTCCTGCTGACGGCGCGGCCGGATCTTTTGCCCGTCGATCTCAAGCGCCAGGGCCGCGCGGAGGAGCACATCGCGCTGTTTCCGCCGACGACCGCCGCGGAGCGCGAGGAATTTTTCGCGGTTTTTTGCAAGAAGAACGATATCGCGACGAAACTGTCGCCCGCCGAGATCGAGGAGATTTTCCGCGCCTCCGGGCATGCGCAACTCTCCGGCGCGGACCTCGAGGCGGTGACGATCCGCGCCAAGTCGCTGGCCGCAGCGCGCGTGAACGGGGAATCTCACCGCAAGGACGCAATGGGGACGGATGTTCACCGCAAGGACGCGATGGGGACGGATGTTCACCGCGAAGACGCGATGGGGACGGATGTTCACCGCGAAGACGCAAAGATCGCGAAGAAAAAGGCGTCATCCGACACCGCCTCGCGCGACGTCATCCTGAGCGAAGCGAAGGATCCGGCCCCGCGCAAGAAGACGCGCCTTTCTCAAAAAGCGGCCGTGCCGATTGACGTCACCCGCGAGGATTTTGAACAAGCGTTCGAGGATTTTCTCCCGCCGGTTTATGGCGAGGAGGTCGAGTACCAAACGCTCACCGCCGTCCTCGAATGCACCTCGCGCCGCCTCATCCCCGAGCCGTGGAAGTCGATGCCCCGCGACGCGGTCGCCCGGCGCCTGCACGAACTGGAACTGCTGCTTGGCGCGGGGATGCGCGTGTAGCTATCAGGACTCGCTGTAATCCTCAGGCCGCCTCAGGCGATGGCCTTCGTAGATGGCGAGTATTCTCACCATCTTTTGGGTAACTTCGTACGCGATCTTATAGTTACCTTCGACAAGCTCGCGCAGGTCGTCGCGCCCGCGCTCCGGGACCAAAACCCCTCGTCGGGGAAACCGGCGCAGAGAATTCGCGCGGTTTTTCAATTTCGCGGCGAAGCGACGGGCCGCGAGCGGATTATCGCGCGAAATGAACTCCAAGACCGCATCGAGATCGTCAATTGCGCGCGGTGTCCAAACGACCCTCATGCTTATTTTGCCTCGGTGTTTGTGGAATGTTTCTCCCTACTTCGAACCCGATGATTTTGCGGCAATCCGCTTTTTGGGCATGCTCGAAGGGACGCGCTTCGCGGTCTTCCGCCGCTTCGGCAGCGGACCGTATTTTTCGTCGAGCATTCGATCCACCTCTTCCGAGGTGTAGTACTCGCCTCGTTCCGCCTGACGCAATCCCTCGTCAATACGCTCGAGGTATTTTCGGCGCGCGTACAAATCGTCGTACAGCGCCGGCGAAACGATGACGCCGACCGGCTGCCCGTTCTGCGTGACCACGAGCGGGCGATTTTGCTCTTTGACCTGCTTGAACAGGCGCGACGCGTGCTTCTTGAATTCCGCGATCGGGTAGATGTCTTCCGAGATCAGGATGTCTTTCATGACGGCTCTCCATTCAGAGTCAATTTCAGGTCCAAATATAAATCAGAATTCGGCTCCGGGCAAACCACTGTTTCGTGTCGCCGTCGCGCGCCTACTTGCAGTAGTCCTTTCTTGGCCCCGTCTCGTTCTGAAGCCGCGTCCGCAGCGTGTCATCCGACGGCTCCGGGATCGCCGCGTAGAATTGCCCCGGCCAAAAGACATTTTGCGATTGATGGACCGTCACCTTTGCGTTGTTGAGCAGCCGGTCGCCGACGCTGCGCGTGTAGCCGTGCGTCTGGTCCTGCGCCCAATCGTTTGAGAGCGCGACTTTGGAAACGAGGAAATCGTTGCCGCCGCCGTGCGGGCTTGGGTCCGGGCAGGGGATGATGCAGAACGCGCCCGGCCGCGCCTCGTAGATGTTCTTCTCGCTGTGGAATTGCGCCTCATCGATCGACGCCGCGCCGTACTCGTACCAGTGGTACTGCCAGTTATTGTAAAAGTCCGCCTTGCCGTAAGCGAAGTGCGGCCCGCGGCGCGTCACCGTGTCGAACCAATTGTGGTGGTACGTGATGTTCATGCCGGGCGACGCGTTGTCGTCCGTATCCTTCGTGTGCAGCATGACCTTCGTGTGATTGTAGATGTGGTTCCAGCTGATCGTGATTTGCGTCGCGCCGCGCACGTCGATCAGCCCGTCGCCGGCCAGGTGCAGGTTCATGTGATGAAACCAGAAGTGGTGCGTGTCGTAATCGCCCGGCGACGCGCCGCCATGCCCGCGCAGGCTGAACAGGTCGCCGTCGCCGTCCGCCGGGTCGTCGAGCGACGCGTCGATGTCCGAGAAGATCACGTTGGTCACGCCGGGAACGATGTTGAAACGCGCGTCGATAATGCGCACGTCGCGCCCGCGACCGTCCACGGTCTTGTTGCTCTTGATGTCGATGCGATCGTCGAAGTCGAATACGAATTCGCCTTCGACGTCAAAGACGATCCAATAGTTCTCGGTGTTCTCGAGCGCGGCGCGCAGGCTGCCATCGCCGGAGTTGTTCCTGTTCGTCACGTGATAGACGTTCGCCGGATTGCCACCCGTCGTGCCCTGTCCAAACCCGGTCAGTTCGTCCATCAGGGCCTGCGTGTCATAGGGATACGTCGAGCAATTGACCGCCGGCCGCACGCACGCGCCGTCGTCGCACGCGTAGCCGTCTCGGCAAAAGCCGCACGATCCGCCGCAGCTGTCGTCGCCGCAAACCGTTCCGCTACAATCGGGCACACATGCCAACGGCGCGCAGACGCACCAGTCCGACCCGTGACCCGAAGGCGTATCGCATGACAACTCCGCGCGACGAACGTCCGGTCCGCACGAGCCGTCGAGATTTTCGTAGGTGTGCGAGCAGACGAGGCCCGCTGCCGCGCAAACCGCGGCGCAACCCGCGCCATCGGTGAAAACCGCCTCGCATGTCGTGTCGGTCGATCCGCAAATTTTCCAATCCGGATCGCTCTCGATGGGCGAGCAGTCAACGGCCGCGTCATCGTCACCCGTGTCATCATCTCCCGTGTCGTCGTCGCCGGTGTCGTCGTCAGCGCTGTCGTCATC